>JAHJSK010000023.1 GCA_018830365.1 Patescibacteria group bacterium
ATCAACAATTACAAACCACCATTCATTATTATGAATTATTTTTCTTATTTTCTTTCCTTTAAACAAAGCAATTTGAGTTGTTTCCATATTTTTTACTTTTTTGATTCATAGACTTCACCTAATTTAGCTCCAATCAATCGCAATCTTAAAAATTCAGTATTAGTCATTCCTTGTTTTTTGGCATAAGCAGAAATCTGATCATCCCAGACCATTTTTTCTATTTCTTCAAAAATCTCTTTATTTTCTCCTTCTCCAAATACCCATATTTTTTTAATTTGATAACGCTCTAACATTTCTTGAAAATTTTTTAAAAGACCTGTGGTCAATAACGGAGCAAACGATTCGTACCATCGTGAATCCAACAAAAGATTTATCTCTTTTTTTTCGTCTAACTGCAACAAACAAGACGTTTTTTCTTCAATTTCTTCTTTTATCTCTTTTTCTATTTCTCGTCTAATATCAAAATGAATATATCCTGGTTTCATGTCTTTCGGATCTCCAAGACCTATTTCAAAAGGCATTTCCCATTGCCTTAAACCAGGTATTTTTAAATTTTTACTTTCAATTTGGTAAATAATCGCGTCAGCTTTTTTGATTATTGTTATATTGCCTTCTTTTTTCGGTTCTTTATATTCTTCTATTGAATCTAATTTTGCATTGAAAATTTCTAAAGCTTTTTTACTTAATTCTTCTGACTCTCTCTCTCTCTCTCTGAAATTTCAGGTTTTTCTTTTTCAAAAAATTTTTTGTTTATTTCTGTCATAGATTTATTTAAATATTTTTTTCTTTAATTTTTTAGCTTCATTAAGAAAAAAATTCTGCCATTCCTCATCTTTTATTCTTTTAATCATACGGGGGTAATCTTTTACCTCCACGGCCTCAACAAGCTGACTACCTAATTGAATGGAATCAATATGCCAATCAAATTTTATTTTAGCGTCAATTAAAAGTTTTTCGAAACTGTATCCTTTTTCTTTAATGATAAAATAGATATCTATAAAATCACGGACACGGGCTTTCATTGAAATAGTATGGACCTTATTTACAGCAATATCATAAAGACTATCCACCACAATATTTTTATATTTAATTCCTTTTTCAATTCTCGGAAATGGATAATAATTAAAATCAACTTTTAGGAAATTTTTTTTATCAAAAAAGAGATAAAAGCTATGCAGTCCTAAAAATTTTTTATAGTCAATCTTTATTAAATTTAATTTCTTTTTAGCTTTACCGATAAATCTTTCTATGCTGGGTAAATGTATTTCCTGTTCGCTAAAAAAATCTAAACCTTCGGAAAGCCGATGCTTTAAATAAAATTCAGATAAAGCGGTTCCGCCAGTAAAATAAAACTTTCGCGCAAGATAATCTTCCTCTGAAACTAAATCTAAAATTTTCTTTTGTTCTAATGTAATAATTTTTTCTTTGGCCATAACAAAAACTCCAAAAATTTTTTAGCATCAGGATCCAAATATAATTTTTCCCAATATTTTCTTAACAATCTTTCATTAATCTTCTCTCCGGCCAATCCCCAATTTATCATCTGTTCTAATTTCCAGATTTTATAATTTTCTGGATCTTCTTTTTTAAATTTTTTTTCATCAATAGACCAATTATACATAAATTTATTTCAAAAGTACTCTTCTTCTTTCTCCAACGCTCTATAAATATTCACGAATAAACTCATATAAAAATAACGCTCCTTATTTCACTAATTCAATTATTGCCATTTTTGCTCCATCTGATCTTCTTGGTCCTAATTTTAAAACCCGGGTGTACCCTCCCTGTCTTTCTTTGCAATCCAAAGCAATTTTTTCCATAAATTTTTAAAATGAAAAATTATTTTAATCCAAATTCTTTTTTTTCTTCTTCCTCTTCTTTGCGCCATTTTTCTAAATCTTCTTCTTTATAACCTATTCTCAATGACAGCCAAAGTTCTTTTAATTTTTCTTCGTCTTTTTCAACCTCTAAAATTTCTTTCTCTTCTTCTTCCGAAAGATTGCCGAACTTTTCGCGAATAGGCAATCCTATTTTTTTCCATTCCTCAATAATTTTTTTTGCTAAAAGATAACTTGCGTAACGGACGTCTTTGTCGTCACCTATATCATTTGTGTCAACAACAAATAATATTTTTCTTTTTTGCTGATTAAGTTCTTGGCTTTTTGGATCAAATTTTAGTCTTAGTTTGGCCTCTGGATTTCCGTAACCTCCAACTTCCTCTGTTTTAAAACCAAATCTTCTTTCAAAACTTTGATAATTCAATAAATCACTTTTTACACTTCCAATACTCGCATCAGGATCAAAATAATCTCTTAAAAATTTTTCTGGATCTTTTTGATAAAGTTTCCATAATCCAATGCGCCATCTTTGCGCCAAATTTAACATTGTATTTCCTTGTTGATACCAAATTATTATTGCTTTTAAAATATCTTCATTTGTTAAATTCTCTAATGTAATTTCTTTTTCCTCTAAACTCTCTCTCTCTCTGAAATTTCAGGTTTTTCTTTTTCAAAAAATTTTTTGTTTATTTCTGACATAAATTTTTATAAACCTCTTTTCTGTGTTTAGCTCTGACTATAATAATTTCTTGATTTTTGTGATTTATCTCATAAATTATTCGAAAATCACCAACCCGAATTCTATAAAAATTTTCTATTCCTATTAATTTTTTAACTCCTTTGGGAAAAGGGTCTTTAGTTAAACTTGCAAGAACTTTATCTGTTTGTTTAAAAACAGATAATGGAAGTTTATCAAATTGCTTTTTAACTCGCTTGCCAGCAAATCTAATTTTATACATAAAAAATTAAACTCTCTTTTGAAATCGTTTTTTTCTATACTCTAAATAATCTATTCCTTTTGTTTTTTCATATTCCGCTAAATCTTCTTTTATTTCCTTTTGAATTTTTGGATTAGACATAAATAGCATATCCTCGTAGTCATCGAGATTCATTACAACGGCATTGTAGTCAGGCAAAACAAACCGCTCTTTTGAAATTTTTACCAAATCTAAAATATGAGCGATTTTAGAAAAAACGCTTTTTAAATTAGAACCGTTATTTAATTGAATTGTTTTTACCGCAGACATATTTTATATTTATTGAAATCGGACTTCAATAATGATTAACGTCTTTCATTTCACTAATTCAATTATTGCCATTTTCGCTCCATCTGATCTTCTTGGCCCTAACTTCAAAACACGCGTGTATCCTCCCTGTCTCTCTTTGCAATCCAAAGCAATTTTTTCCATCAATTTTTTAACAATGGTTTTGGAAAAAAAACGCAAAAGATGTCTTCTGGAAGCCAAATCTCCCTTTTTTGCTCGCGTAATAAATTTTTCCACAAAACTTCTCATTTCTTTTGCTTTGGCTTCTGTTGTTTTAATTTTTTCTTTCAAAAAAAACGCGGAGCTTAAACTTTTAATAAGCGCTTTTCTTTGATCGCTGGGTATAGAAAATTCTCTTCCTTTTTTTCGCTTTCTCATAAATTAATGTTGGTAAATTCTTTAAATTATGAAATACAAGATTTTTAAGAGACCCGACCTCTCTAAAACTATTAGTCAATTGTCAATTGTCAAATGTCAATTGTCAAATGTTTTTTATTATGATTTTTCCTTTTTCGGCTTTTTTCCCTCTTTCACGGCCTCCTTATTTTTTTCTTTCTTTTCTTTTTTCTCTTTCTTTTCTTTTTTTTGCTCTTTTTTCTCTTCTTGCTCAAGTTTAGAAAAAATCAAAAAGTGTTGCAACAAAATATCCGTGGATTTCAGAAAGGCCTGTTCTGGCGAAATGGTGCCATCTGTTTCAATTTTCAAGTCCAATTTTTCAAAATCTGTTTTTTTGCCCACAATTACATTTTCTATTTCAAAACTAACTTTTTTTACGGAATTAAAAATAGCATCCAAAAAAATAACTCCTGGCTCTGGTTTTTTCTCTTCCCTTTCTTCTGTCATAAGATAACCAATGCCTTTTTCCACCTTCGCTTCAATTTTAAACTCTGCTTTTTTGTCAGTTAAAGTAGCAATATGAAGTTCGGGATTAGTTATTTCAATTTGGGGATTTAGTTTAAAATCCTTAGCCAAAACTTCTTTTTCTCCTTTCACATTTAAAAATATAGTTTGAGAACCTTCTGACCAACTTTTAAATCTTATTTTTTTTAAGTTAATCAAAATTATGAGGATATCTTCTAAAACACCGGGCAAAGTAGAAAATTCATGATTAACTCCTTCTATTCTAACTTCCGTGATAGCGGCTCCCTCCAAAGAAGAAAGCAAAACCCGGCGAAAACTATTTCCCAAAGTCATTCCAAAGCCAGAGCAAAGAGGACTAATTTCAAAAACAGCTTCATGACCTTTTTTATTGGTAATTTTTGGTAAATTTGGTAAAGAAATCATATGTTTGTTGGTGAATTAAAAAATTTCGGCTTTACCCCCTACATTTAAACGTCAACGGCGCTTATGTGTTGGGGTTTACCCCTCACCTTTTTTCCTTCGGGAAAAAAGGGTTTACCCCTCACCTTTTTTCCTTCGGGAAAAAAGGGTTTACCCCTCACCTTTTTTCCAAATGGAAAAAAGGGTTTACCCCTCACCTTTTTTCCAAATGGAAAAAAGGTGAGGGGTTTACTTAGAATAAAATTCAAAAACTGAAGAAATCTCGGCAGGAATGCCAGCGCTTTCAAAAGAAGGTTCAGCAATAATTTCTCCGCAAAACATTTCTTTGTCTAATTTTAACCAAGACGGACATTCTTTCTTTTTAAGAGTGGAAACAATTTCCTTAAAAATCGGTTTTTCTTTTTTTCGCTCTTTAAGGGAAATTAAATCATTTTTCTTAATTTGCCGCGAAGAAATATTTACTGGTCTTTTGTTTATTAAAAAATAACCATGGCTGATAAGTTGCCGACTTTGAGCCCTTGAAGAAGCAAACCCCAGCCTAAAAATTATATTATCTAATCTTTTTTCCAATTTTTTAACTAATTCCAGCGCCGCATCTTCAACCTTGCCTCTTCTTTTCAAGACTGCTTTAACATAACTTTTAAATTGCTTTTCTGAAATTCCATAAAATTCTTTCATTTTTTGTTTTTCCATTAATTCTTTTTTATAATCAGAAATCCCTCCCCTCCTCTTTTTGCTTTTCATTCCGGGAGCATAAGGCTTTTTAATCATTGAACATTTTGGCGAAACGCATTTTTCTCCTTTTAAAAAAAGTTTTTGGCTCACTCTTCTGCAGACAGTGCAAAGATTTTTCTTTTTTGACATATAATATTTAACAATTAACAATTGACAATTGACAATTGACAATTGACCTTTGACAATTGACCTTTGACAATTGACAATTGACCTTTGACAATTGACACTTAAACTCTTCTCGGCTTTCTTGGGCGACAACCGTTGTGAGGAATAGGCGTAACATCTTCAATGCTTTGAATAGTCAGTCCCTGATTTGCTAATGTTTTCAAAGCAATAGCTCTTCCTCCTCCGATTCCTTTAATGAAAACATCGACTTTTTTTATTTTAAATTGATAACAAGCAGCAGTAATGGCTTCAGCAACTTTGGACCCTGCGTACGAAGTTCCCTTTTTTGCCCCTTTAAATCCAATACTGCCAGCTGTTCTCCAAACTAAAACATTCCCCTGTTTATCAGTTAAAGTGATGATTGTATTATTATAAGTTGAATAAATATAAATTCTGCCCTCTAATCCTTCTTGCGAACCCTTAACAGAAATTTCCTTTTTTAATTTTTGTTCAACTTTATCTCTTTCCTCTAAAAGTTCTTTTTCAGTTGTTTCAATAACGCGTTTTTTACCCATAATATTATAATCTAACAAAACTCTAAACTCTAAACTCTAAATAAATCCAAAAACTCAAAATACAAAATTCAAAACATTTTGGATTTAGAACATTTGAATTTTGAATTTGTTTAGAATTTAGAATTTAGGATTTAGAGTTTAGGGGTTTATTTCGGCGCTGGAGCTGCTTTGCGGCCGGAACTAACTGTTCTCCTCACATTCCCCCTGACGCTTCTGGAATTTTTTCTAGTCTTCTGTCCGCGGACAGGCAATTTTTTCAAATGACGCAACCCCCGCCAACATTTAATTTCTTGAAGTCGCTTTATATTTTTTATTACTTCGCGCCTCAATTCTCCTTCTATTTTATAATTGCTCTCAATAATTTTTCTTAAGTCGCCTGCTTCTTTCTCTGTTAAGTCCTTAACTTTTCTCATCGTGTCAATGTTTAATTCTTTTAAAATTTTTAAAGACAAAGACCTTCCTATTCCATAAATAGAAGTCAATGAAATTAATATTTGTTTATTTTCAGGGATATTGACCCCACCAATTCTTAGCATAAATTTAGCTTTTTAGCTTCTTAGCTTCTTAGCTTCTTAGCTTCTTAGCTTCTTAGCTTCTTAGCTTCTTAGAAAATTCCCTAATAAGCTACGAGCTAATAAGCTAAATCATCCTTGTTTTTGTTTATGTTTAGGGTTTTTGCAAATTACAAAAACAATATTTTTTCTTCGCACAATCTTACAATCTTTACAAATTTTCTTTATTGATGACCTGTATTTCATAATTTTTACTTTAATAACTAATAACGATATACTATTCTTCCTCTTTTTCTGTCATAAGGGCTCAATTCAACCAAAACATCGTCTCCTGGCAAAAGTTTAATTTGATACCGCCTCATTCTTCCGCCCAAATAAGTTAAAGCTTCTTCTCCTGTTTCCAATTTAACTTTAAACACAAGACTGGGCAATGCTTCAATAATCTGACCTTTTATTTTTATTCTTTCTTTTTTCATTTGATAATCTACCAGATATGTCCCGCTATGCGGGACACTGGCGAGACCAGATATGCCCCTTATCGGGACACTGGCACAGCGCAACAATGGGATGATTAATTTGCCATAGCAATTTTTCTTAAAAAATTGCTATGGCAAATTAAATGTCCACTTGCCCCTCACCTTTTTTTTAAAAAAGGTGAGGGGCTTGCTTTCAAAATACACTTTCCGATATAATTATAAATTATGAATTTACATTATTCATAAATTTCATGGGTGCCAACATCGTAAAAAATTGCAGAATTTTTATTTAAAAATTCAAAAAGAATTCTATAAGAAAAATTAACAGAAAAAGACCATAATCCTTGAAGCGGCCCTTTTAATTTGTGAGTATTTAAAGTTAAATAAAATGGATTTTTTCGAAATAAAGCATCTTTCTTGTCAACTAATTTTTGAATATTTTTTGGTAATTTCTGGTAGGCTTTCTTGAAATCATGAGTGTAATGAATTTCTGTAATTTCTAACATAATTCTATTGATTCTATTATTTTAAAGAAAGTAATTCTTTTGGAGAATTTACTTTGTAGGTTTTTCCTTCCTTTAATTCTTTTCTTCCTTTTCTTATTTTAAATAAAGCATCCTCTACTTCCGCTTTCCATTGCCAAAATTTTTCAAGCTCTTTCTTGGGAATAACTATCAATTCCTCTCCTTTTGTTATTTTTTTAGGAATGGCAACAATAGACATATTATTTTTATTTACCCCTCACCTTTTTTCCTGAAGGAAAAAAGGTGAGGGGTTTGCTTTCAAGATAAAAATACTTTCCGACATAATTTAAGATAATAGCAAACACAAAAATAAAGTCAACTGCAATTTAATGGCACGGAAGATAGAAGATAAAATACATGTTGTGATTTCTTGTAAATAAATAATCAGGCAATTTTTAAAGTGTTTCAAGCAAAGATATTTTAAAATTAACCTCTAAGAAAGAGGCGATGCTTGCGGCAAAGGGTAGTCGAGAACAAATCCCTACCTGTTAAAATCTGTCTATTAAAATCTTGTCTATTGAATTTCTACTTTTATTCTCTCTAAAAAATTTGGAGCTTTTTTAACCCAAAATGGCCAAAAATCAAATTTTACTTTTTCAACTTGCGGATAAGTTCCAAAAATAAACTCTTTTATTTCTTGTTCTGTTTTCCCTTTTATTTTATCAGCAATATCTTTTTCAGGAATTTCATCATAAACAGGAATTTCTATTTTAACACTCAAAAGCATTTTTTCTTCGTCAGCGAGCAACCCTTGATGAGAATATTTTAAAAGCAATTTTTGAATATTAAATTTTTTAGAAAGATTAATATTGGATTGAATAAAATCAAAAGCTATTTTTTCCAAATCATTAAAATTAAAACCGAGTCCCGCTATTTTTATTTTTCCCTGACAATTAAATTCCGGCTTTTGCTCCCCAGCTTTTTCGAGACAGGAAATCTGAGAGTCCTTTACAAAATCTCCTCCTTCAGCTAACACAAAATTTTCAGGAAGTTGTTTTTTTAAAGAATTTCTAGCTATATCCTCAACTTCTTTTTCTAAATTCTCATTAGCTGTTTCTATGTCTTGTTCGCTTACAATTTTAACCTCTTTTTTCAACCCGCCCTCCATGGCAACAGACGATTCCGCATAAACAGTATAATAAAAAGGAGTGCCAGTAAATCCTGGAACGGAAAATTTTGAAGGGCCAATATTATAATCCTCGCTTCCTTCCTGCGCTATTACTTTGACATCCTTGAAACTGGGCGTAATTTTCCCTTTCTCTTTTTTTGACGGGGCTAAATATATTTTTTCCGAAGCAAGGAAAATTTTTCCCTTATCAGCGGCGAGAAAACGGGTATTGATTACTAAAGTTATTGGAGTTGGCGGATTATGAGAATTATAAACGCGAATTATTCCCTGCGCTCTTTTTTCAATAAAATCCTTGCCAGTGGCGCTGTATTTTTTTTCTTTTTCTTCCTCTGTGTTAAAAATAGTCCCGGGGATAATTTTCTTTTCTAAATCCAGAGATGGTTGAGAAACATTGACTTCCGCTTGTGTTTCAAAAATTGCATTTTCTGTTTTAGTGCTTAAATATACGAACAAACTTGAATAAAAATAAGTGATTACAAAAAATGCAGTAAGGCAAAAAAGGAAACCAAAAATAATTAAATTTTTAAAAAATAAATTTCCTTTTTTTGTTTTTAATGGAAGTTTTTCAGGAATTGATTCGCTTATTTTATTTGGCGGTAAAATATCAAAAATTTTTTTCATTTTTATGATTAAAATTATTACAAAAAGTCAACAAAAGAGAGGGGGTGTCTTTTGCTGAAAAAATAATTTTGGTCTTATTTTGCAAAGGCAAATTTTCGGGCAAAAAAATTTCTGCTTTTTTAAAAACCGTTTCCTTGATTAAGGGCAGCAAGCTGGCGCCGCCAAAAAGGCGAGGATCTATCGCAATCTCAAATGGACCCATTTTATCTTTGAAACATTGCGTAAAATTTTCTTGCCAAAGATTTAAAACAGGCAGAATTGTCTCTTTTATTTTTTCGCTTACTTGAGGACTTAATTTTCCATCGGAAAAATTTTCCTTTATAGCTTCAGCCTCATCTTCTTTTAAATTAAACTCTCTTGCAATCGCTTTGGTGAAATCATATCCGCCAATTTGAAAATCAGCCACTGATTCAAGATTTTCTTTAAAAAAACAAATTAGAGTATTTTTTTCTCCCACATTAATAAACATTTTGTAGTTTCCTTTGTTAAAAATTTGAGCACTGATTGCCGCTAAATTATTTAATGCCTCAACAGAATGAAAAATCTCCGCGCTTTCCAAATGTAAATCCTTTTTTATGGCTCTGATAAATTCTGCATAATTTTTAGACGAAAAAACAATTAAAATTTTAAAATTCAATTCTTCTCCCTCAAGCCCTACAACAGAAGGAACATTATATCCAGAAATTTTTTGCCCCAAAATTTTCTTTTTAAAAATCTCCGCATCTTTGCCCGCTTTTTCAAAAAGTTCTGTTTCGCTTTCCGCTAAAACAAATTTGTAAATTTCTTCTTGTTCTTGTTCAGTTATTTTTCCTTTCCACGACTCTCTTTTAAAGGATACATTTAAAATCTCTGCTTTTAATATGTCCGGAGAAAATCCCAATATTTTTGGAAGTTCAAAAATTTTTGATTCTCCTCCTAAATTTTCAATGAGTTTATTCGCTGCTTTCCCAACCACATCCATTTCAAAATCTTTCCCGTCAAAAACCCCGAATCTCTCTATTTTTTCAGTTTGAAAATTCAAAATTTTATTTTTTTTGTTGCTTTCAAAAATAATCCCTCTAACAGATCCTCTCCCAAAATCCAAAAGCAAAATTTCTTTTTGTTTTTTTGTTTTTTTTAAAAAATTCATTTTAATTGTTTTGTTTTCGACATTCATCTCGCTAAAATTTTAGTAAAACAATGGTCAAGGACAAAAAAAATTATAATCCCGATCGACTATCTTCAATTGGATTTTCTTTCATCTTTTGCAGAATAATTTCTTTTAAAGTTTCTGCATTTTGTTTTGTGAGTCCGGGAATATTAACCTTGTTTCCGGAAAATCCTACTAACTCAAGATTTTGTTGGAATCCCCTACTAAGCGATAATCTAAAAGTTTGTACAAGATTAAAAATTCCTGCTCCTGCTCCTTGCGATGCGTTTTCAATTGTTAAAGAGGCAAGACCAAAAATTCTATCCAATAAATCTTGTCTAATAAAAAGATTTTGAATTACACCATACGGAATATGCCGTTGTTGCCTTGAAAGTATACCTTGATTCAAAGTTAAAAAATTATCTTCAACAGAATAATGGAATGTTAATCTTAATAAAAAAGAAAAAATTGCTCCGATTCCTATAACAATTGGTATAAATATCAATAAAAAGAAAAGCAGAAACATTGCTACGGCATTATTCTTTCCAGAAAAAACAATAATTAAAAGGAAAAAAAGAATAACCGCGACGACGGGAATTGAGTAAATTATCACACGAATCGCCGATTTTAAAATCCACATTTTTTGAATCGGATATTTTTTTTCCGTAATAATTTCATTCATAAATTTTTAATTTATTGGGTTGTTATTTACAGGAATATTCGCGCTTTTGTTTTTGCTGATTTTTTGTTGAATTGTTTGAAGAAGAAGATTGCGTAATCCTTCTGCAGCTTCTTTTTCAACTCCATCAATATGCGCTTCCATTCCAGAAGAAGCAGTTGCGCTTGATAAATGGACATCATAAAGGCCGAATATTCTATCAAATAAATCTTGGTCAACATATATATCTTGAATACGCTCATAAGGAATCGTAATTTCTCGCGGCGTAATTGGTCCTTTTTTGATTTGGATAAAGTCTGGCGTTAAATCGTAAAAATAAACCGCGAAATACCAACGCTGATAAAGGTAGATTAATAAAATGACAACCAAAAGCAAAACCAAAATACCAAATGGTGACACCGCACCCAACCAGACGACAATTGCTTGGGTATAACCAGGAATAAAAAACAATACACCCCAAATTATAAATAACAAGATAGCATAAGCGATCGTACTTTCTATTGTCTTTTTTATAATTTTTTTGGGGC
>JAHJSK010000111.1 GCA_018830365.1 Patescibacteria group bacterium
AACTTTTGCCCAATAACCAGTGCATTCTTTGGAAGTAAAAGCATTATAAATTCCGCCTATCCTATCAAGCGGCTCAACAATTTTTACCGTATCAGATCTTTTTTTTGTTCCCTTAAAAAGCATATGCTCCAAAAAATGAGAGATGCCGCTTATTTCTTTGGTTTCATATTCTGAACCAGCGCCAACCAAAACCAAAATCGTTATTGCTTCTGTATTTTTTAAAGGCGCAGTAATTATGCGCAGCCCATTTTTAAAAATTGTTTTTTTGTACATTTTTTATCAAACAAAACGCATATAGTATTTTATAAAATTGTATATTATTATATAATAGTTGCAAGATTCTAAATTTGCCTATATCCTGACGGCTTGGCCGTATAAGACAATTTTAAATTTGAAATTGACCCACTCATGTCCAGTATTATTCCATCAATTAATATTTTTAAAAAAGAACCGACAAAAAAACTTCGTATTCTTTTTGTCGCGGCGGAAGTGGCGCCATTTATTAAGGTGGGAGGATTGGGGGAAGTTATGCATTCTTTGCCTAATGCTCTCCGAGCGCTAGGCCATGACGCGCGCGTTTTTCTTCCTAAATATGCCACCATTGACACGCAAAAATTCCCTTTACGCCCAGAAGTACAGGGAATCAAATCTTTAACCGATGATAGCGACCCACACGATCTTTTGGTCTCAAATGTTTTGCGTTACGAAGAAAATGGGCAAACAATCGCATATTTTCTTGAAAATATGGAATATTATGAAAAACGGGCGAATGTTTACGGTTATGTCGACGACACTACGCGCTGGGTTTTGCTTTCAAAAGGAGTTCTTGAATTTATAAAAGTTTCAAAATGGAAGCCAGACATTATTGTTGCTTCTGATTGGCAGACCGGTTTTGTTCCCAATTTGCTTCGTACTGATTATAAAAACGATCCTGTGTTGTCAAAAATTAAAGTTATTTTTTGCATACACAACCTTCAATTCCAAGGACTTTTTGACCACCATTTTGTTTCAGAAATGGATTACGATGCAGGCAGAGCGCCAATTCCCGCCTTTTTTGACCCAAATATCTTGAAGCTTAATGGCATGCGCCGCGGCATTATGTACGCTGATTTAATTAATACTGTTTCTCCCACTTATGCCAAAGAAATTTTAAACGATGAATTTGGTGAAAAATTAGATGACCTCTTGAAAGAGCGCCGCTCGTCTCTATTTGGCATATTAAACGGCATTGATGTTGAATCCTTTAATCCTCAAATTGATTCCGATATTGTTGTCAAATATTCTGTCAAAAATTTAGATAATCGTTCTAAAAATAAAATTGCTTTGCAAAAAAGATTTAACTTAGCGCTTGATAAAAATAAATTCATCGCAGGCATTATTTCGCGCATGGACGCGCAAAAAGGATTTGATTTGATCGTGGAAATATCAGACGCTCTTATGCGAAATATTGATTTTCAGCTTATTATTCTTGGCACGGGCAGCAACTATTACCGCGGATTTTTTCAAGATTTACAAAAAAAATATCCTGATCGCATTGGCTGCCATTTCTTTTTTGACAATCAATTACCAAAACTAATTTTGGCTGGCGCTGACACAATTCTTGTTCCGTCGCGATTTGAACCTTGCGGACTAGTTCAAATGGAAGCAATGAGATACGGCGCAATTCCAATTGTTAGAAAAACCGGCGGACTGGCTGATTCAGTTGAAAATTATATTCCGGGCCAAGACAAGGGAACTGGATTTATTTTTGAGAATTATGATCGCTATGCTTTTTTAATTGCTTTTATTCGCGCTTCTGAGACATTCCGCGACAAAAAAGAATGGATCAAATTAATGAAGCGAGCCATGAGTAAAGATTTCTCTTGGAAAAAATCAGCTGAAGAATATACTAATCTTTTTTTACGGGCGCTGGGTCTACAGGGAAAATAGAATAAACATCTCAAAACTCAAAACTCAAAATTCAAAACGCTTTGGATTTGAAACATCCTTGCCCGCTAAAATTTTTCGGAAAAAAATTAGGCGAGTGAAAACTTGTTTAGAGTTTAGAATTTAGAGTTTAGAGTTTAATAATAAAATACTATGCTTTGGGCTAATTTTTTACATTTTTACCAGCCAGCCAGACAGCAGCCGGATATTTTAGAAAGAATTGTTAATGAAAGTTATCGAAAAATTATTCAAGGTTTAAAAGAAAATTCAAAAGCTAAAATGACAATAAATATTAATGGCTGCTTAACAGAATCATTGATAAAGTATGATTATTTAGATGTTATAGATGATTTTAAAAAATTAGCAGAAAATGGGCAAATAGAATTTACTGGCAGCGCAAAATATCATCCATTCTTAGCTCTTCTTCCGGAAAAAGAAATTGAAAGGCAAATTAAAATAAATACAGAAACTAACAAAAAATACTTTGGGGAGATTTATAATCCTCAAGGTTTTTTTATTCCTGAATTAGCTTATAGCTTTAAGGTGGCTCAAATGGCTCAAAAATTAAATTTTGAATGGGTTATTGCTGAACAATTAGCTTGTCCTTCCGAAAAAGCAGAAACTATTTTTAATAAAATTTATCAAATTAAAAATTTAGATAATTTTAAAATTTTATTTAGAGATAAAAAGGTGAGTATTTTAATTTTGTCAGCCATTATTCGTTCAACCCAATCTCTTTTAGGAGAGCTTGGAGATGAAATAAAAAAAAATCGCTATCTTTTGACGGTTATGGATGCTGAAACATTTGGACATCATCGTCCGGGATTGGAAAATTTTTTATTTGAAATTTACAAAAATAAGACATTTGAAAAAGTTTTTATTTCTGATTTATTAAAAAAATTCAGCGTTAAAGAAGAATTAGAGCCGCGAGAGAGTACTTGGTCTTCGGAAGAACAAGATTTTTGGTTAGATCGAGAAAAAAAATTTATTCAAACTAATCCTTTTTCTTTGTGGAATCATCCAGAAAATCCAATTCATAAATTGCAATGGGAATTTACTTATTGGGTTATTAATTTTGTTAATATTTTAAATCCCAAAGAGTCTTGGTATTTTAAAATACGAAATAAATTAGATGTGGCATTGGCTTCTGATCAATATTGGTGGGCTTCAGCTAAACCCTGGTGGAGCTTAGAAATGATTGAACAAGGAGCTTTTGCTTTACGAGATGTTATTTGGTCTATTCCTAAAATTTCTCAAGGAGACAAAAATAAGGCTGATGAATTTTATCAAAAAATTTTAAATATTGCTTTCGAGTGGCAACGAACAGGTAAAATTAGAACCGCTTATAAAAAAGCATATAAAACTATTCAAAGAAAACCGTTTATAGAAGAGACCCCAAGTGATTGGTATAATTTGATAATTTTAGAATTTGAAGACGAAATGAAAAAAGCGATCAAAAAACAAGAATTTGAAAAAGCAATTAAGTGGCGAGATGCAATTTATAAATTAAAAGCAGGGGTTGATATTTATGATGTTTTACATGTTGTTGATGATTTACGAATAGTTAGGATTTTGCCAAGCCTTAAGTCTTTTTGGGAGCATTCTTTAGATGAATTTTCGGGTTTTACTAAGGAACATTTTAAAGATTTTGACGAAAATGAATTCGAAGAACAACAAACGGAAAAAGTATTTGAGAAAATTAAAGAAGCATTTTATCAAAAAAAAGAATTTTTAGAAAAACAAAAATTTAGTCAAGCAAAACATCCATTAGGTTTGGATTGGGATATAGAAAAAAATATTTATCTTTGCGAAATGCCAAGTAAAAAAATAAAACTTTTTTTAGGCAAAGGCTGGGATAGCGCTAGTCAAATAAAATTAGATGATGAAAAAAATTATGGAGAAAAAGGACAATGCTTATATAAAAAAGAAAAAGGACAATTAAAAGTCCATCTTGCAACTGAAAGCATTTTAAATCAATTCTATCAATTTTTAAAACAAGAAGATGCTTCAGAAGGAGAAAATATGCGATTAGCTGTGATGTCGGAAAGTTTTGGCTGGGCTCCCGTAATTTTCAAACAAAAGAAGGTAAAAATTCCATATTTAGAAACAAAAGAAGGGATGGATTTTAAATTTAGAATTTCTGGATTTGATTTTAAAAAATCTAAAGGAGCAAAAAAACTTAACCTCGTAAACAAATTAAGAGAATTTTTTGTTTTCAGCTTAGGAAAATTAGATGGACTAATTAAAAAAATTATTTGGAAAATGAGAGGATAATTTATTTTCAAACGAAGCCCGCTCAAATTTTGGATATGATAGGCAAATATCGACAGGAACATGAACATCTTTCTTCTGGTCAGCCGGAACAGCGAGGCAATTAATTTAGTTTGTAGTTTGTAGTTTGTAGAGGATTAAGATTAAAGTTGAACCTGCCCGCAATGCTACGCCCGACCGCAACGATGTAGCAACTTCGGGCGGGCGAAGCGTTGCAGGCGGGAGTTGAAAGTTGAAAGTTTTAGATCTTTAATCTTTAATTTTTAATCTTTAATCTAAAAAGCTACAAGCTAAAAAGCTAACATTTATTTTTACTTTGCTCAATAACAATGAAATCTTTAATTCGCAAAATTTTTCCGAAATTTTTATTAAACTTTTTATTAGAAAGGTACCATTTTTTATTAGCTTTTTTCGGCGCGGTTTTTTATAATTTTCCTTCAAAAAAAATGATTGTGATTGGAGTTACAGGCACTAATGGAAAATCAACAACAGTTAATTTAATATCTGAAATTTTAGAACAAGCTGGACATAAAGTTGCTTCCTTATCTTCCATTAAATTTAAAATCCATAACAAAGAATGGCAAAACACATTAAAAATGACAATGCCAGGCCGTTTTAAAATTCAAAAATTTTTAAGACAAGCAATAAACGCTGATTGCAAATACGCAATTTTGGAAATAACTTCGGAAGGAATTAAACAGCACCGCCATAGATTTATTGATTTTGATATTGCTGTATTCACCAATTTAACGCCAGAACACATTGAATCACATGGCAGTTTTGAAAAATATCGGTCAGCCAAAGGAAAACTTTTTAAAGCCGCAAAAAAAATTCACATTTTAAATTTAGACGACGAAAATATTAACTCTTTTTTACAATTCCCAGCCACGCAAAAAATTGGCTATGGTCTTGATAGCCAAAAATCAAAAATAAAAAATAATGAAATTGAAAATACAACCACCGCACCAAATTTTTGGCGCGGAATAAAAATTGTCGTTGCGCAAGAAATTAAACAAGAAAAAAATTGTTCTTCATTTATAATTGATAATTTATTGTTTAATATTCCATTAAAAGGCAAATTTAATGTCTATAATGCTTTGGCGGCAATTTGTGTGGGACTATCGCAAGGAATTGACTTACAAACAATAAAAAAGGGACTGGAAAAAGCAACAGGGATTCCCGGAAGAATGGAAGCAGTGATAGAAAAACCCTTTCAAGTAATTGTTGACTATGCGCACACCCCTGATTCTTTGGAAAAAGTTTATCAAACATTGTCTTCGCAACTTAATGAAAAAAAACAACAATTAATATGCGTACTAGGCGCTTGCGGAGGAGGCAGAGATAAATGGAAGAGACCGGAATTTGGGAAAATAGCCGCAAGATATTGTAGTCAAATCATTCTTACCAATGAAGACCCTTATGATGAAAATCCATCCCAAATTTTGTCCGAGATAAAATCTGGGATTTCCTTTTTCCCTGAATGTCAAAATGCAAACTCTCCAAAAAATTGTTTTCCTATTTTTAATTTTCACGAAATTATTGACAGGAGAAAAGCAATCGCAAAAGCAATGAAATTAGCAAAACCAGACGACACCATTATCGTCACGGGCAAAGGATGCGAGCCATGGATGTGCGTCGCAAATAATAAAAAAATTCCTTGGGATGACAGGGAAATTGTTCAAGAAGAATTTAAAAAACTAAATTTATAATCAAGCAAAGTCCTGTTAAGCTAATCAAGGCAAAAGGAGACCCGCTCTCCCCCAAAACTTCAGTAAGACAAGCGCAGATTATATAGGATTAATACCCTCTATTTTTTCTTTAAAAAGCTGCCAATTTATTTCTTCCTTGCCTGTTAAATCGCAAATTTCTCTGAATTGGCAATAATTGCATTGCCAGTTTTTAGGATAATCGCTTAAAACAACAGGCACAACATTGGCGTCAATTTTTTCCTGCAAAATTTTGAAACCATCTATGAATCGCTGGCAAAGTTCTGGATCATATTCAATTAAAAATTCCTTGAGTTCTTGCTGGTCTTTATCTATGTAAAGCAATATCCCGTTTTTGATTTTAAAATAATGAAGGTAAAGCTGGATTTGGCTTACATTTTCCTCTTTAGGCGCGGTCAAGTTTCTAAAAATCATACTATTCATACTTTTAATGTCCAGAACATACAGCTCATTGTCCAAGCTGATTATCGCGTCAGCCCTGCCAGAAATCATTTCCTGGGGTGGAGTGTGTACTTCCGAAGCAACAACATGAAGTTTTTTTGCCGCGAACAAGGCCTTCATAATAAGCTGATGCAAATAATTTCCATGGTCAAATATCCTTAAAATGCGCGGGTCAATATTTTTTCTCGGAGCTTTCTTGAATTTAAAAAAAATTGCCCTACCGCATTTGCCAGCGTCGGTAATGTAAAAATGAACCTGGTCTCTGTCTTTGCTTTGGTCCATATAAAATTTATCAATTAGTTCTTTTAACATTTTTTTTGTTTTGTGAAAATCGCGGATTTATACTAACCTGCCCCTTTCTGCAAGCAGAAAAGGGCAAGTAATTGTATTGTTTATTTGCGTCATTTTCTTATCTCTTTGACCATTGTGGAGCTTTTCTCGCTCTCTTGAGTCCGAATTTTTTTCTTTCCCTCATTCTCGGATCTCGAGTTAATAAACCAGCTACTTTTAATTGTTTTCTAAAATCAGGATTGAACAAAACTAAAGCCCGAGCAATGCCATGAGAGCAAGCTCCTGCTTGACTAGAAAGTCCTCCTCCTTTTACCTTAATGGTAACGGCAAATTTCCCCAAAGAATTTAATTTTTCAAAAGGAGTTTCTACTTTTTTTTGCAAAGTAAAAATAGGAAAATAATTTTTATAAAATTTTTCATTAACAATAATATCTTCCCCCGCGGAATCTTTTTGAGAATCCAAAGACGAACCGACAAAAAGCCGAACTTGCGCGGTAGAAGTTTTTCTTCTTCCTGTTGCCTCGTAATATTTTCTTTTTTCCTCTTTGATTTTTTTAATCTTTTCTTTTTCCTGCTCTTTATCTTGGGTTTTCGCCTGTTTTTCTTTGCGCGCTTCTTTGATTTCCTCAATTTTTTTTGTTGTAATTTCTTTTGTTTTTATCATAGATTTATTATCAATTTATCTTTTTGTTAAGATTATGGCTTTTCCAAATCCGCAAATTTTATCATATCAGAAAGTATTTATCCCTCACCTTTTTTCCGAAGGGAAAAAGGTGAGGGATTTATCTTGAAAGCAAATTGAGATGTTTGAGTTCACCCTGTTAAATGCCCTGAAGGGCAATTCGCCAAAGGCGAATTATTTAACAGGGTAAAT
>JAHJSK010000110.1 GCA_018830365.1 Patescibacteria group bacterium
AACAATGTTCAAATTGCCAACAGCCAAAACTATACTGGCACTAAGTTGCATTTCAGCTTAGGATCTTCTTTGGTTGTTCCTGCCAACACTACTGTTGTAGTGGAAGTTAGGGCTGACACCAAAGCTGCTGGCGTGAATATTACCTCTGGTACTGTTGTTATAACTTTGAACGGTTACACCAACAACGCGCAAGGCGTAAATTCACTCTCACTCAGCACAGTTCCTTCCAGCGACACAACAGGATCATCTTTAACAGTTAATACTGGCGGTTTGGTTTTAGCTCAAACTTCTGGATTTGTTAGCCAGAATATAATTGCTAATACAGCTGACCAGAAAGTTGGTTCTTTCGTGATTCAGGCTGGAAGCTCTGAAGCTGTCCGCATTACCAATTTGAGCGTTGCTTTGGGCGGTACTTTGGCCGTAAGCAATCTGTCTAATTTGTACATCAAATATGGCAGCACTTCTGCTACCCCGATCAATCCTCAAGCAACCAATAACTTCCCAGTAGACATTACCATTCAGCCGAACAATTCGGTTACAGTTAATGTTTACGCTAGCGTTGGAAGCTTAGGCACAGTGGTAAATGCCGATCTTACTCAGACCTTCGCGAATGTTGACACTACTGAAGCTACTGCCTCTGTTGCAGAAGTACGCACAGTCACCATTGGTGGCACTGTTGGTGCTACTGCTGGCAGCACATTCGCTGTTATTAATGGCATTACTGTAAGTGTCAGCGTCGCTGCAAGCGAGGCTAACACTATTACGGCTACTAATTTAGCTAATGCAATTAATGCAAATGTCAATACTAATGCTACTGTTATCGCCGCGACTGGTGGCACTGCAGTAGTAACTATTACTGCTAGAACCGCTGGTGCGGTCGGTGCCTTTACCTTGACTTCTGGTGTTGTTACACACGCAGGTACCGCAATTTCTGCTTTAGCAACTACCGGTTCAGACGGTGCTACCCAGATTGACACTTCAACCCCAGCAAATGTTGAGGTTGGCGATGTCTTCACAGCTGTCATTAATTCAACAACTTTTAACTTTACAGCAACCGCTGCAACAGCAGCGAATGTTGCAGGTGGATTAGTTGCTCTTATTAATGCTAGCACTGCGGTAAATACTGTTGTTGTGGCGGCTAATGTTGGAAATACCTTGCAAGTTACCGCTCTTGTTGCTGGCACAGCTGGCGCGTTCACAATGACATCAAGCGCGGCAAACGGCACGCATGGCGCAACTGGCTCTACCGTGATTACCACTTTGGGTATGTCTGCTACTGGATTAACTAGCAACTCAACTGTCGCTTCTGTTCCTGCTACTTTAGCGGGTCAGACAATGACTATTGCGGTTGGTTCTTTGGCAACCCCAACTTTGGTTAGCGCTCCTTCATCCCCGGTTGCTCAATTTGTGCTTGGCAACACAGCTTCTACAGTTGCCACTCTTAACTTTGTCGCAACCAATGGCACCGCAACTATTCAGGAACTTAGATTTGCTATTTCCGGCGGCGCAACTACTCCAATTAGCCAAATCACTGTCGGCGGCGTAGTCGCTCCAGTGGTTGGCGACAATGTGACTGTTTCTGGTCTTAGCATTTCTGTCCCAGTTGGCTACGCTGGTACAAATGTCACTGTTACTCCAACCTACAACAGCGTTGGCTTATACGGTGTCACATCCAATACCACTGCCATCGTGACCTTGACTGGTGTCAAATCAATAACCGGCAGCGTTACAACTGATGCCACTGTTTCAGTTGCCGCCAATGCAATGACACTCGTGGCTTCCAAGCCAGCACTTGCCATCGGACCAGCCACTGTGTCTGGTTTGTTAAACGCACAGGTTAAACTGGCAGATGTTACTGTAACGGCTGACGCCGCTGGTAATATCAAGCTTAGACAGTTGCCGATCACTGTTAACTCAACCGGTTTGGCGGCAATTTTAACGCAAACAGTCGTTGTAAAGGATGGGTCAGCTAATGTCCCATTAACAAGTGGTACGCTTGCTGTGGCTGCTGCTGGTTCAGGTAGCACGTCGCTCGTACTTGCGACGCCGTTTAACATTGCCGCCGGTACGTCAAAAGTGTTTAGTATCTGGGCTACAGCCTCAAGTGTGTCTGGACCCGTAAATACAACTTCACTTTCAACCGTGCTTGGCGCCAGTTCCTCATTCCTATGGGATGATGTTAACGGAAATGTAACATCTATTACTGGCGCGCAGATCTACAATTACCCAACTAATACTTCAGTTATTACTAACTAAGTTTAGTCAGGTAAGTTTAGTCAGGTAAGTGGATCTCAAACTGGTTTCAGGTTGAAGTTTCGCGATAGCTAAAATCGCAAATCAAAAACCCCGCTTCTGCGGGGTTTTTGATTTGCTAAAAGTCAACCCCAGACATTAAACCCCTCGGCTTTTTCCTTTGGGAAAAAAAGTGAGGGGTATTCAAAAAGTATTTCTGGGGTGTATTTTCGGCACTCGCTCGGGAAAAGCAAAAACTTTGTTTTTGTTTTCACTCGCTCCGTTTGAAATATAGATTATTGAAAAACTAAAATTCCTGTCGGTTAAAACTACGATCGCCTGTTTAACCGACAGGGTTTTTTTAATTAAATTGTGAATTATGTTTGCAACGAATTAAATTTGCAACGAATTAGATATAGCGTTAAAATATTTTGGTAGAGTGAAAAAATCAGAGGCCCGACCTCTTGCGGTTTTGCTCTGTCGGATCAGTAGAGCCGATAGATGCCCGACCTCTTGCGGTTTTGCTCTTTATCCGCGCAATTTTTGAAATATAAACCCCAGACATTTGAGGGATATTAAATCCCAAATGTCTGGGGTGTATTTTCGGCACTCGCTCGGGAAAAGCAAAAACTTTGTTTTTGTTTTCACTCGCTCCGTTTGAAAATAGATTATTGAAAAATTAAAATTCTTGTCGGTAATTCAGGTGATCGCGGTTCTTGTTTTTAAACTCGAAGATTAGAATATATTTTTTGGACAGCTTCGCTCCCATCTAATTGTTCAAATAATTTTTGAGCCGTCTTTTTTTCTTTTTCTCCTGCTTCAATAAAGTCCTTAGCCACCCAATCTAAAGAAGCTGATTCAATTTTAATTCCCTTGTCTTTCAAATTTTTTTTAACCTTTTCCAAATTTTCTGGGGTTGTATAAATATCTAAAATTTTTTCTTCTTGATACCAATAAATATCTTCGGCTCCCGCTTCAATCGCTATTAATTCCAATTGTTCAATGTTCATTGCTTGTTCTTCATTGCTCACCGCAATTACTCCTTTTTTTCCAAACATCCATTTTACCGAGCCCTCGCTGGCTAATTTCCCATTATTGTGATTTAAAATTTGTTTGATTTCACCCAATGTCCGATTTTTATTGTCAGTTATTCCTTCTATAATAAAAGCGATGTTGTCTGGGCCGAACGCTTCATAAACTACTTCTTCAAGATTTTCTTCCCCTGTTCCTCCCGCGCCTTTTTTTATAGCTCGCTCAACATTTTCCTTGGGCATATTAAGTTTTTTCGCCTCATCTAATGCTTGCCTTAATTTCGGATTCATTTCCGGGTCTTGTCCTTCTTTTGCAACAACTGAAATCATGCGGGCTAATTTAGAAAAAATTTTCCCGCGTTTTTCGTCTTCAATGGCTTTTTTGTGTTTAATTGTGGAAAAATGGCTATGTCCTGACATATACAATATTAAACGCAAAGCGCCTTATACGGCCGAGCCCTTTAATGCTGATCCTTCGGCTTATAGCCTGTCGGCTCAGCCGAATAAGGGCTTTAAGCCGTCAGGCTATAGGCAAAACGCAAAGCGCAAAGTTTATAAATAAATTTTCAATTTCTAATTTTGCTGGATTGAACGAAGTTCAAGATTCCCCGTAGGGTTGATTTCGAATTTACCCGCCTAAATTTTTTTACCCAGTTAATTTTTTCAGAACTTTCGGAGACTAAAAAATTTTGGCGGGTGAATTCGAATGTATCAATTTTAAAATTAAATCATTAAAAATTTATTCATTCATAATTCATAATTCAAAATTCATAATCAGCCCTAATGGGAGTCCGCTCTGCGTCCAGGAGGATTTGAAAGTCAACCACCACCGACCTTGTCGGTGGCTTGGGGTAAAGACAGGAACTGAAACGACAATGTCGTTTCAGTTCCTCCACAATCTCAATTGTTCCTCTTTTTTCTGATCATCTTCTTGTTCCCTCACATATTTTTTAATCCG
>JAHJSK010000024.1 GCA_018830365.1 Patescibacteria group bacterium
AAATTTTACTTTCAGTAAAATTATTTAACAGGGTAAAGGTCGAAATTTAACAAAAAAATTAACAGGTAGGACATTTCTAAATTGCTGGGGGTAGGACATTTCTAAATTGCTTTGACACCGGAGACCCGCTCTCCTTTTGCCATTTACCAAGAGAGTGGAATGGGAGAGTGGAACAGGAGAGCGGGTCTCCTGAAAGCTTTGTCTGCGCTCGCGGGTTTTTAGATGACAGGCGCATCGTAAAAAACAAAACCTTTACCCTGTTAATCAGAAAGTCACGATCTTTAGGTCAGTGAATGAAGGGATTTAATGACAAGATAAAAATGCCCCGCGCTTTAGCGCGGGGATTAACTGGGTTTGCTTGATTTTTGTTTTAAAATATTTATAATAAAGGGCATTAGCCCTATAATTTTCAATTTACAATTTTCAATTTACAATCAATTGCGACCCTACGGGGAGTCCCGCCGTAGCGGGACAGCAATGAGTTAATTTTCAATGAATATTAATCAATGAATATTAAATGCAAAATCATTCCCAATTTTTAATTTATTTCACTCACTCGTTTGATAATTAAAATTAAATTGAAAAAAAATGGAAGAAGAAAAAACAGAAGAAAATAAAAATTTAAAAACAGAGGAAATTAAACTAGAGGAAGTTGACATGGAAGGGGCTGAAAAAAAACTTCAGGAATGTCAAGTTCAAAAACAAGAATACTTGGCTGGTTGGCAAAGAGCCAGGGCTGATTTTTTGAATTACAAAAAAGAGGAAATAGAAAGAATTTCAGAAATTTTAAAATATGGAGCCGAAGAATTAATTTTGAAAATTTTGCCGATTTTGGATAATTTTAATTTGGTTGAAAAAAATTTACCAGAAAATTTAAAAGACAATGAATATCTAAAAGGAGTTTTTCAAATTAAAAAACAATTAGAAGATTTTTTAAAAAATCAAGGAATTGAAGAAATAGAAATTAAAGCAGGGGATAGTTTTGACCCTAATTTTCAGGAAATAGTTGAGGAGGTTGATATGGTTGATATAAAAGAAAAAAAAGGTAAAATAGTGGAGGTGGTAGAGAAAGGATATAAACTGCAGGGTAAGATTATAAAGCCGGCAAAAGTGAAAATTGGAAAATAATTTAAATTGGATCTAAATTAAAAAATGAAATTAAAGGACATGATTACAAATAAAAAGAGGACAAAATTAGACCATTATGCTGGCGAATGGGTGGCTTTTGTTGATGAAAAAGTTGTTGTTTCAGCAGAATCTTTAAAAAAATTAGAAGAAAGCGTAAAAAAAATGGCTTTAAAAAAAGAACCAACATATTTTTTAGTGCCTCGAAAAGATGAGGGCCCTTATGTTCTTATTATCAAGCGAAGCGAGATCCCGCTAATCGGGACGAGCAAGCGCAGATAATATAGGGTTAATGCTCTCTATTTTTAAATAAAGAATAAAGGGCGTTAATTTATCAAAATCAAAATTATAAAATGGAAAAGAAATTCAGTTATCTTAATAAAAATAATCAATGGTTTCCGGCAATAGATATCACCCTTCAGGGACCAAAGCGAGCGAGAAAATTTAAAGCTTTAATTGATTCTGGAGCATCTTTTTCAGTATTTAGAGCCGAGATAGCTGAACTTTTAGAATTAAAATTAGAAAAAGGGGAAATAGTATATTTGGAAGGAATTGGTGGTAGAATTTTAGGATACATGCATAAAATTAAAGTAAGCATTGATGAGCAAAATTTTTTTAAATGTAAAATTGTTTTTTCGCGAGAATTTAATGTGTCTTTTAATCTCTTGGGAAGAAATGATTTCTTTTTACCATTTACAATTAGTTTTTTAGAAAAAAACAAAGAAATTTTAATCAAAAAGTAATTTTTAATCTGGCGGGAAGCCCTCGCCCGTAAGGGCGGGGGCATCTACAGGGTCGAGAAATAATTTAAAATTTATCAGAAAAATTCATCGGAATAAACCCCAGACATTTGGGTGGAGTTTAATACCTCACCCAAATGTCTGGGGTTTATTAAAAAAGATATGCGGGAAATAAAAATTAAAGAAAAATTAAAAAGAATTATTGATGATTTGAAATCTTATGACCCGGAAAAGATAATTCTTTTTGGTTCTTATGCCCGAGGGAATGCTAAAAAAGATAGTGATATTGATTTGTTAATTATAAAGAAAACCAAAAAATCAAAATCTCAAAGAACAGATGAGGTTTTTGATTTAATTTATAATAAAAAAGATTTCGGCAAGGAAATTTTTGACACTCCAATAGAGCCCCATATTTATAACCCAAAAGAGATGAAGGAAAGACTTTCTCTCGGTGATTTTTATTTAAAAGAAATTTTGGCTCAAGGGAAAATTATTTATGAAAAATAGAAATTTTAAAAAACTTGTATGGCAATGGTTTGAAAAAGGGAATCACGATATTGAAGATGCTGGTAAGTTGTGTAAAAATGGAGGCCATTCTGACACTATTTGTTTTCATTGTCATCAAGCGGTAGAGAAATATTTAAAAGGATATCTTATTTTTAATAATGTGGGACCAAGGAAAATTCATGATTTAGTAATTCTCTTGGAAGAATGCCACCAGATAAGCAATTTTTCTCGGAAAGAAAAATTGCTTATCTCGTTACCCCGCTGAAATTCCAATTTTGTACACAAAAGAACAAACAAAAGAAACCGTGGAAAAAGCAGAAAAAATTATTACTTTTATCAGCGAAAGAATGCAGAGGAAGTGAGGGGAGACAAGAAGATAGAATATAAATTAATTTTGATATAATTATTTTGAATTTGTGATTTGGTTTTTTTTATTAGGTGAATTAGAAATTAGGTGAATTAGGTGAATTAAAAATTTTAAAAAATATGTCTAAAATACTTGGTATTGATTTAGGTACAACTTTTTCCGCCATGGCTATTGTAAAAGGCGGAAGTCCTGAAATTATTGAGAACAAAGAGGGTGGAAGAACCACTCCTTCTGTTGCCGCGATTACAAAAAATGGAGAAAGATTGATTGGAATAATAGCAAGAAGGCAGAACATCACTAATCCTGAAAACACGGTTTTTTCCATAAAGCGGCTAATGGGAAGGAAATTTTCCGACCCAGAAGTGCAAAAAGAGAAAAAACTTGTTCCTTATGAAATCCGGGAAAAATCCGATGGGGGAGTTGAGGTGAAAATGGGAGATAAATGGTATTCGCCTCCTGAAATTTCCGCTATGATTTTGCAGAAATTAAAACAAGACGCGGAAGACAGATTAGGAGAAAAAATTGAAGAAGCAATTATCACTTGTCCAGCTTATTTTGACGATTCTCAAAGAAAAGCGACGAAAATTGCCGGGGAAATCGCCGGCCTCAAAGTAAAAAGAGTGATTAACGAGCCAACTGCTGCTGCTTTGGCTTATGGCTTAACCAAGAAAAAAGAAAATCAGCAAACCGTTGTTTATGATTTTGGCGGCGGGACTTTTGATATTTCCATTTTAGACATTTCCTCAGATACGGTTGAAGTTAAAGCAACAGGAGGGGACACGCATTTAGGCGGAGATGATTTTGACCAAAAAATAATTAATTGGGTGATAGAAAATTATAAAAAAGATAGCGGTATTGATTTGTCAAAAGATAGCTTGGCATTACAGCGGATAAAAGAAGCCGCGGAAAAAGCAAAAATTGAATTGTCAACAACTCAAGAAACAGAAATCAATCTTCCGTTTATTACTTCTGACAGCGCGGGGCCTAAACATCTTCTTTATAAATTAAGCCGCGCTCAATTGGAAAATATGGTGGCAGAGTACATAGAGCGTTCTTTGGATTTAATCAAGCAAACTTTAAAAGAGGCGAAACTAAAATCAGAAGACATTAAAACCGTGCTTTTGGTTGGCGGGCAGACAAGAATGCCGAAAATTCAAGAAGAGCTGAAAAAACTTTTTAACAAAGAGCCGAGCAAAGATATTAATCCAGACGAGGTAGTTGCTTTGGGTGCGGCGGCGCAAGCAGGAATTTTAGAAGGAGAAATTAGAGATGTTTTGCTTTTAGATGTTACTCCTTTGAGTTTGGGAATTGAGACATTGGGAGGCGTGAACACGATTTTAATTTCTAAAAATACCACTGTCCCCACCACTAATACGCAAGTTTTTTCCACTGCGGCAGACAATCAGACATCAGTTGAAATTCATGTGCTTCAAGGAGAGAGGGGTGTTGTTCAGGGCAATAAGTCATTGGGAAGATTTGTTTTAGACGGCATTCCTCCATCCACGCGCGGAATTCCTCAAATTGAGGTTAGCTTTGACATAGATGTTAATGGCATTTTGAATGTGTCAGCTAAGGATAAAGCCACAAACAAAACACAGTCAATTAAAATTGAAGGTTCAGCTGGCTTGACAAAAGAAGAAATTGAAAAAATGAAAAAAGAGGCGGAAATCCACGCTGACGAGGACCAAAAGAAAAAAGAAATGATTGAAGTCAAAAATTTAGCTGAAAATTTAATTTACACTGCGGAAAAGACCTTGCGAGAAGCTGGGGAAAAAATTGGCGCGGACATTAAAAAGGAAGTTGAAGAAAAAATAGAAAAACTGAAAAAGACAAAAGAGAGTGAAAATATTGAAGAAATAAAATCGCAAACTCAAGACCTATCGCAGGCAATTCAAAAAATAGGAGCAGAGATGTATAAGACAAGTGGAGAAAAAAAGGAAGGAGAGGCAGAAAAGAAAGAAGGAGAAACCGAGAAAAAAGACGATGATGAAAAAGGAAAAGCCGCGGAAGAAGGAGAATATCGGGAGCAGGAAAAGTGAAACATAAATGGGAAAGTGAAGCGCGAATTATGCTGGACGCTTTTCAGCGGACTCCCCGTAGGGTTGATTGGGAATTGGAAAATTAAACACCGCACCGCTTCGCAACAAGTACTCAATTAATTTGCAGAATATCAAAATGTTATTTGAAATAACCATTTTGTAAATCTTAGTAGGCAAATTTAATTTGACTTTATTTTTTCATGAGCTAAAATGAAACTGGGTCGGGAGCTGGCCCTCACAGAAGACCTGTTGGAGGAAAACCCTCTCGACCCATTAAGGTTAGTGAGTAGTTGTAGTGAGTAGTTTGTAGGGAATTAAAGATTAAAGATTTAAAAAAAACGCAAATTAGTTCCCAACAAAAAAACTTCTTTTATTAGAAGTTTTTTTGTTAAGCGGAAAATTTAATTTTACAGAGGGCAACACTTTGTAAAATTTTACTAAGATTTAACCTTCGTAAGAAATCACAAAATGTATTCTACTCTCTATTTGGTTTACGAAATTTTGTCTTGACAAGCTATTTTGGTTTTGATAGTATGATAATATGACAACTGACACCACACAATTAAAAAAGGAATCTGTAGATATTGTTAAGGTGATGCAAAGAAGACAAGTAGTAATTCCTAAAGAAATTTTTGAGAAACTTGGTCTTGGCATTGGAGATTATTTAGAAGCTAAACTTGTGGAAAGCAGAATTGTTTACATCCCAAAACAACTAATAGATAAAGATCAATCTTGGTTTTGGACCAAAGAATGGCAGGAAGGAGAAAGACGAGCAAATGAAAACATTAAAGCTGGCAGGATAGCTGGGCCTTTTAATACTGCGGCAGAGCTTTTAAAAGACTTAAAAAGTTAATCTTTTTTTTCTCGCAAGAATCTATGAAAATATTTAGAACCGAAATATTTAAAAAAGAATACAAAAGACTGCCTCAACAAATTCAAAAAATAACAGATAAAAAATTGAGGTTTTTTATAACAAATCCTCGCCATCCTTCTTTAAGAGTTAAAAAAATAAAAGGTTGTTTAAATATTTGGGAAGCGAGCGTTACTATGGATTACCGATTTACCTTTCAAATGAAGGAAAATGTTTTTATCTTATGTAAAATTGGCACTCATAAAATTTTACAAAAACCTTAAGTAAAATTGATTATTGATAACCGCTCACATATTTGAAAAAATGAAAATGGAGTGATGAAAAACAGCTTTCCATCGCTCCATTTTTTTTAATTATAGACGCAATCTAATTTAGAAAAGTTTTTGAACATTGGTTTCGGCATCTAACGCGATGTTGACTAATTTATCAGCTCTTTTATTTTCTTCCCGCGGGATCAAGCAAAATTTTAAATTTTTAAAACCTATTTTTAAATTCCATGCTTCCAAAAAAAGTTTTTGAAGGGAGGGCTCTTTTATTTTATATTGCCCATTCATTTGTTTTACCAAAAGTTCGGAATCGGAATTTATTTCTATGGGCAAATTTTGTAGTTTTTCTTTGCCAAAAAGAGCCTTGATTTTTTTTAAAGCGAAAATTAAAGACAGATACTCCGCCTCATTATTTGTCTTCTTTCCTAAACACTGCGAATATTCTTTTAAAATTTCTCCTTTTTCTCCCAAAAACAAAACTCCCAAAGCAGACGGCCCGGGATTTCCCCTTGCCCCGCCATCTATATAAATTATAAGTTTATTCATGATTTTGAATGGTCGTTGTTTCTTTGTTTTTTAATTACTTCAATTAAATCCTGTACTAATTTTTTAGGGTCTTTTCTATAAATAACTCTGGTTAATGGCCGATGTCCTTTTTTTAAAATGTCATCTATAAAATCAGCTGTTCCTCCTGTTTCTTGTAAAATGCCAATTGGAGTTCTTGTTTCAAAAGCAATGGTAAACTCGTTTAAAGTTCCTGTTCTGCCACAAATAACAATGACTCCGTCTGCGGCTTTGGTTAATATCAGATTGCGGCCCACATAATCAAATCCCGTGTAGACAATTAAATCAAAATGTTCAACAGGCAAGCGATAAGTTTTTAAATGTTCTTTTCTGGATTTTGCCGGAGAAAAACCAACGCTTAATCCGCCTA
>JAHJSK010000112.1 GCA_018830365.1 Patescibacteria group bacterium
GCCACTAATATTTCTTTTTCTACTGCAGTATCAATTTGATCTGCAGAATTCTGAATGTATTCACGGTAGATGAATCTTGAATCTTCATACATCCCCAGTGTTAAAGATTCAATAACATCTTTTCCTATTTTTGTTTTATTATCCATTTGGGAACTGCCTATACAGTGGTCGAGGAAATCTAATATTCAAGAGAGAACGAAAAACAGGATGCTCAATTATATATTCTCCAGGATCGAGCCGAGTCATCATATTTTTATAAACGGGAGTAATAAATCTGTAATCAGGTTTAGAAATTTCTATTGCATTAGTTCTGCCATAAGCGTGAGTTGCACAATTTCCCTTAACTCTATCGTGAATAGCGCTTTTGAATTGCTCAACGGAAAATAGAATAATCCCTAATGACCGCCCTCTTTCTGCAATATCGATTATCTGTCTTAAAATTGGAGAGTTTTGAGGAATGTCTTTCGAAGCATATTTATTTAATTCATCAATAAATATAATAATCTTGGATGGTATGTCTTTATCGTCCCTATCTTCCTGCCCAAGTTTCAAATCGTAGATTGCTCTGATTACATCACCAAAAACAAAAGCTTGAGTATCTTGGTCTAATTTAGCAATATCTATGACGTGTACATCATTCTTTTGAATATTTTTTATCGATTCCCTGAGTCTAGTTTCACTTTTTTCTTTAACAACTCTATTAGAAAAAATTGGGTGAGATAGTGATTTACTAACTACTCTTTTAAATTTTCTCCAACTCATTACGGATATATCTTTATCACTTCCTTTTCTCCCGGCGCTTGTGAATTCACTGACTTTATTTATAAACTGACTCCAACTCCCAACTTCTCCGAAGCCACCTTGTTCGGTAATAATGAAATTAATTATTGATTCCATAGTTCCACTTGTGTCTTCAATATTAGAAAACATTAAATCTAAATTTCCTTTGTCGTCTTCAAAAATATATTTGTACTTTAATGCTTTACCAATGTCAATTTGTGTTTCAATATCATTTTTATTGGCGTAAGTGAATGTTTTCGATTCGGTCTGATCTGAATAAGGATAGAAATACTTCACGTTATTAAATGGTTCGGTTGAAAGACTGAGCATTTCATATTTTGATTTATCAGTCGCTTGCAAATCTTCATTAAGTTCGTCAATGGCAAGTAAATCTCTTCCCTTCACATTGAATATGACAAAAGCAGGCGAATCATCTTTGTGAGAATTATCAACTGCTTTTTTTGAATGATATTTGTCATGAATTGATTTTAATAAAAACATTGAGTATGATGTTTTGGCTGCTAATCCCGAAATGCCTGAAATATTTAAGTGCGCCCCTTCTGGTCCAATGAGAAATTGAGAATTAAAATGAACTGGTAGAGTGATTTTATCTTCATCGCGATACATTTCTAAGTATCCACAAGGCATTGGATTGTCAATTTTATCAAGTCCTAACGCTTGGAGGATTTCTTTCTCATTTGCTAAACTTACTTTACTTCCATCTAAAACAGGGGTGTAAACACTTTTATTATTCCCAACTACTTTTGCTTTAACATAATTCATTCCTATTCTGCTCATATTGGGGATAGAATCAACATTTCCAAAATCGCTAGAAATATAATTACTTAAGTAACTCGCTGAGTCTGTGATATGAGAAATTTCTTCTATGACACCGAAGGTAATAGAATTATCAATATGCTCAACTTTAACAACATCAAATGGGTTAAGAATTCTTTGCTTATCAGTCCAGAAAAAAAACTCATCAATTGTAGTCGGTACTTTTTCCGTAGCAGCTATTTTTCCAATTATTTTTGTCATGATTTATCTCATTGATTAGAACAAATTTATAAAATGGATATCGCTTAAATATTTGCTTTTAATATACCGTTCAGTCAAGTAGATGGGATATAAATGTTTTGCCCATCTATCATCTTTACCATAGCAAACTGGATTTCTTTCGTTTATAATATTGGCACTAATTAAATCAATTTCGTCTGAATCTAATCCTTCTTCTTCTTGGTCGTTCCACACTAAAATTTTTTCTATTTTTAATACACCATCAAATGGACTAATACTATCTCTAATTCGTAAATACCAAACCGCAAACTTAACATCAGGAATTCTTGGAGTTTCATACATAAATGCTGGTGTTCTATGATATAATTTTAGATCAGCAATGATTCTAGATATATCTTTTACATCATTTGATAATGCTTCAGGATTAAAAGCTTTTGAGACACCGACTACACAATCATAGTTTGTTTTAATTGCTGAAAGTTCTCTTAGGTCTCCACTTTTCATATATTCTAACGAACCATCTTTTATTAAAAAAGAGCTACTATTGAGTTTTAGCTCTTTAACAAGTTCAAGAACAACCTTTTTCTCTAAGTTTACCATTTCATCTTGTATTTTAGCAACTCCCTTATCTTCGTATTTCTCATTTTCCTTTAAAGGAGCGTCATTATAAGCCAAAATTTTACTAAAACTTATTTGTTGTTTTAGAAGCATTTTTTGCTTGTTAAGATTTTTGACTAAATCCATAAAGTACATATCATCATTTGAACTATGTGCATTAGCTCTATTGGGGACACAAATAACTAAGGGATTTCTTAAAATTTCCGCCTGGAAATCATTAAAAGAACATCGCTTGCAGACAGCTACTCCAATTTGACCAGCTATTATTGGATACAGCTTCTTATCATAAGCTATATCATCAACTTTGTACGTTCTTCTTGACCCATCTAAAAAATATTTGAAGAGAGGTTCGCTAGTTGTACTAATACGCGTGGCAAGCTTTTGAAGAGATTTTGATTTTGTTAAACTCTTATCAGTCTCTCCCTTCCGTTTTACTTTGATTTCTTTATTGTCGTCATATTCCAATTTTGGAACTTCAACAGCATCATAGCAATAACGGAAAGACTTGTAGTTTTTGCCGTCAGTTTGCTTCGCTATATAGTCTAAAATACTATTCATATTTTCTATAAATTTTATTTACAGATTATTAATATTAAGGTCAAAGAAGCAAACTTGTTTTCCTTTTGTCCTACAAGTAGAATAGCAAATAAACAAACATAATAATAAAACTAACTGTACCAAACGAATTCTTCTTTAAAAAAATACTTAAAACACCCAATTCGAATAGCCGCTTAAGCTATCCAAAGGCATTTGATACTATTTTAGTAAAATTATTTTAACAACAGAGTTGTAATTGTCAACAACTATTTGTGAAAAGTACAAACCGCTGGATAGATATTCGGCATTAAACATGATTTCGTGGCTCCCGCTTTTTAGTTTTGAGTTCACTAACGTTTCAATCTCCCTTCCAAGTGCGTCATATATTATTAGTTTAACTTTATGATTGCCGGAATTGATTACTGTTGGAAGAGTGAATCTAATAGTAGTGCTCAGATTGAACGGATTTGGATACGCCGAAATTTTATAATCGATCGGTTTTTCAAAATTATTATCTACTCCAACAATATTTACATTTTGCGCTGAGGGCGTAGGATTCATAAATATCCAATAATCTGATACAGTCGATTTTCTGAACGATATATCAGCATCATTTGACGATTGTGCATTTCTTGTGCAACTAATGTGCAATTAGTGCAATTAGTGTGCAATTATTTGATCGTATAAAAGGCACCGGCTCCTTTTTGACCATTATAAAGAATAATATGTTTTTCTACTAAGTTAGCCAGATCAGCAGTGGCAGTATTGCGGGAACAATTATTGATCTTTTGATAATCTTTATTGGAAATTCTACGATTGTGCTTTAGGTGCACAATTGCAATAAGCTGTCGATCATTTAACCCAATCACTTTTAAATAATCTATATTGTAAAAATCTTTAAATATTGTAACGCTAATTCCTCCTCCAACTAATTGAATTTCGGGTTCAGGTAAACCAGCAAGTTTACATTCCTCGATTATTTTGAGTGTCCCTCTACCCCAAGCTTCTATTAATCCGCCTTTAAAACAAATATCAGCCAACAAGGGGTTTTGAGGACGTGATGGATGTTTACGTTTTAAGTCTTCAACCGTTAGACCTTCAGGCAAGGTGCCCTCATTCCAAACAATAATTTTGTCATCGTAAACACTTACTTGAATTGGAGCACCCATATAATTACGATGCACCACTGCGTTCAATAGCATTTCACGAATTGCTTCAAAAGGATATTCGGATTTTTCGATTCTGTGAAGCCCATTATAAGAAATTGGAGATTTGAGATATTTTTTTTCTAATAATTCAATAGTTCGATCAGGTAATTCGAAGGCGTTGCTTTCTACAATATCTTGAAATTGTAAATCAGAATCTGATATTCCAAATTTACCAATTTTGATGTAGGCATTCGGAAAATAATCCCTCGGATCAATACCGAATAATAATAAGCTAGCTCTTTTTAATTTATTATCATCAAGTAAACGAAGATTAACCAAAATTGATTTAACATCAGTTTCGTCAGCGATAAATGAGAGGCGTTTGCTTTTAATAGCACCTTTTTTAAAAGATTCGATTGCCTTGCTATCAATATCCATTAAATTTGCTTTTGGCTCGATGACATCGTCCCAAGTTTTACCACTCTTACGCAATAAGAAATCAGTCAAAGCTGAACCGATTAATTCTTGCTTTGTACTACCGCTACGGTAATAATATTTGCCTTGATAAGATATTGGGACATTATAAGTTTTTACATCAATCTCAATAAAATACTTATCTGATTCGGAATGGAGATTCACATCACAAATTATCCCAAGATGATTACGAATTTTATTGGGGATATCTTCCATTAATTTTTTAACATTAGTGATACCCGTTAAATTTCCCAAGTCATTCTTACCAATA
>JAHJSK010000025.1 GCA_018830365.1 Patescibacteria group bacterium
ATTTTCATTTCTTTGGAAAATTTAATGCTATCTAATTTTAATAAATCTTTAACAAGCATTATATTTTCTGAAACAAAAATTTTAATCAGCTCATTATTCAAGGAAGGTAAAATCGTAATTGGATATAAATTCTGTGTTTCAATAAAATATTCCAAACCTTTGTTTTCCGGGTATCTCCAACCCAAAAGATCAACATTCCTGCACAGAGAAAATTTTATTGAATCCAAAGAAAATTTTGCATTTGTGACTAAAATTGTTTTTATTTCAAAATTTCTAAATTTTTCTTGTTTTAAAAATTTTCCATCTTTTAAATCCAAAAATCTAGCGAAATTTGCCAATGTAATATTAGAATGAATTACTCCTTCTTGAAGCAAATTCCGATATTTGCATTCTCCGACATAAAATAGATTTTCCTTTTGAGCCAAAAGATCAATTTCATATCTAAGGCAAAGACCTTCAAGATATTCATTTAATCTTACCTCAAAACCAGAGCTTTTAAAAATTGCGCCGATATATTTTTCAAAAGGAAATCCTGTTGGACCCAATTTTTGGATAGCTTTTTTCAAAGAAAATCTTATTGCCGCTTTGGAATTTTTTTTAGCCAGCAAATTTTTTACTTTTTTAAATATCTCCGAAGTTTTAATCCCGGGATAAATATTTTGCTGAACATTTTCCGCGATTGTTTTTGCCAAAAATTCCGGGCTCCCAGCCCTTTTAGCGCTTTGATAAACTTTTTCAAAAGAAAACGGCTCTTCCTCCCCTCTTAAATTTATTACATAACAATTTTTTTCCATACAATTTTTTTCAAACAAATCCCACACACCAATACATTAGCGTGGGAGCAAATGCAGACAATACAAAGTATTTTTAAACGAACAATTACAAACAAAAAGCCGAGAAATCCACGGCTTTTTGTTTTAAGTTTCTAAAAATATTAAAAATTTTTAGGAGCTTCGGAATCTTCGGTCTTAAATGTTTCTTCTTCGGAAACTTTTTCTCCAAAATTGTCTTCTATTTTCTCTTCTGTTTCGCTAACCTCTTCTGACGCGGATTTTTCCGCAGAAATTTCTTCCTCCTCTTCTTCGCCAGTTTCTTTTTTCTTTGAATTTAGGTAAACAGCAATAAAACCAACAACTAAAACCGCTAAAATTACCCAAACCAACAAATAATTCATTTCCATAATTTTTTTGGAACAATTCTCTTTTCTTTTGCGTTTTTATGCTTTTGTCGTGCGTAAAAAAAAGGAATGTTGCCAATTATTTTTTAAAAAACGACTTTTAAACTTTAAAATTTAAGTTTGTTTTAAGTTTACAAGAAATACCAAATAAGTCAATCTGTGGAAAACTTTAAGCTGTAAACCCCTCACCTTTTTTAAAAAAAAGGTGAGGGGTAAACTAACCATCCCACATTGTCGCATCTCGTCCCCGCTTAGCGGGGCATATCTGGACATTCATCTCAGGAATGAAGACCGGAGCGTTCTGGGTGTAAATTTATAAATATCGCCCGCTCCCATAAAAATTACAATTTCCTTACCTTTTAAATTCTTTTTTAAAAAATTCAGAATATTTTTTTTGGGCAGATAAATGGTCGCGGGATTATTTATCGCTTTTACTAATTTTTTTGCATTCATTTTTCTTTTTAGACCTTTTTGCTCTCGACCAGCAACATCAAAAATATCAGTGATTATCAATTTTTGGATATATGTTTTTTCCAACGCCTCTTTGAAAACCTCAACAAAATCCTTGAATAGATAAAAAGTTCTTTGATATTGATGTGGCTGAAAAATACACCAAATTTCTTTTTGCGTTTTGTTAAATTGCGGACTCGTTATTCTCTTTTTGAGGGATTTAACAGGGAAAAAATATTTTTCATACGCGGTTTTTAATGTGGCTCTGATTTCCGTGGGATGATGAGCATAATCACTAATAATTGTTATTTTCCGCGTAATTCTACGTTTAGTTCCGCATAATTCCGCGCGCGAAACCTCAAAACGGCGCCATGCGCCCTTGTATTCAGACAAGGCCTGAAAAGAAATTTTGTCTGAAATTTTTAGCGCCCGAGCCGCTGTTAATGCGGCCAAAGCGTTAGCGACATTATGTTCTCCCGGAACCTGTAAAATCTTTTTAAGTTTTTTAACATCTTTTAATTGTGAAAATTGCTGTCGCCCTTGTCGACTCCCCGTAGGGTCGCAATTAAAAATTGAAAATTGATTGCAAATTATCTTTTGAATATTTTTATCATCTTGATTTGCCACCAATGTTCCATTTTTCGGAAGATGTCCAATGTATTTTTTGTAAGCTTTCAAAACATTGTTTAAGTTTTTATAATAATCCAAATGCTCTTTTTCAATGTTTGTTAAAACAATAATTTTAGGCCAATAATTCAAAAATGAAGCAAAATGTTCGCAGGCCTCTATTATTAAAATTTCAAATTTCAAATTTAAAATTTCAAATTTAGCAAACCCACCCATTCTAAAATTGTTATCGCCGAATTCTTTAACTTTTGTTCCGATTATTACTGTGGGGTCAAGCCCGGCATTAATCAAAATAAGAGAGATCATGGCAGTTGTAGTGCTTTTGCCGTGCGTGCCAGAAACAGCAATAGTAAAATACTGCTTTGTTAATTCGCCTAATGCTTCGGGATAACTCAATATTTTTAGCTTGTAGTTTGTAGCTTGTAGCTTTTTAGCTTTTTTTAATTCAGGATTGTTTGATTTTACTGCTGGACTATAAATAACCAAATCCGTATCTCGCGACAAATCTTTAGCTTTATGCTTGCCAACAAAAATCTTAACTCCTTTTTTCTTTAAAAATTCAATGATTTCCGAAGACGCCAAATCAGAGCCGCTGATTTTATGGCCTTTTGCTAAATAATATTGAGCAAGAGCAGAAACGCCAATGCCCCCAATGCCGATGAAATGAATTTTCATATTAGTGAAGTAGAGGTAAACGAAATGAAATTTTTTTGTTTTTCCAAGAATTTTATTTTTTAACGGTAAATTTTTTTTTAAAAATTTTTTTTCTCAAAATCGAAATAATCAACGACAAATTAACAATAACAAGATAAACAGGAAATGCAATTTCTGCAAAACTCCACATTTTAATCGCCGCAAAACTAGTTAGTGAACTAAATAATCCAGTAGTGTAAGCATCCACGGTTTCCGTTTCTGGATATTTCCATGATTTCATTAAAGTAGGAATTGCGACAAAAGCATCACTCGCAATTGCAAGTATAATTGCAATTACTGGCTCTTTAGTTATTGCCCAAAGCGCTAATGCTAAAATAGAACAAAGCCCGCAAAGATAATCAAATTTTTCTAATTTCCAATACGATTTTTTATTTATAAAAGAAGCGATAAAAACTATCAATGGACTAAACCCCGCCACAAAGACTGGCAACACGGCCCATTTCACGCCATCGGCAAGTGCGGCAAAAGTTGCAATTAGCGGAGCAACAGACCACAAAAGCCAAGTTACTTTATTTGGTTTTGTGTTGCCCTTGAGAGTTTCTTTTGTATAAGAAATTATACCAGCTAATTGAACAATCGCACCAACAAGAACTAAGTAATGAAAAAGATCAAAGACTGGGCTCTCAAACAAACGACAGGAGACTGCAGGTTTGAGATACAGACAAATGGTTTTTTCTCAACTAAAATTGCCGAGTGGATAGGTGAAAATATAGATATTGTTTGGATTTCCTGTGATGGTCCATCAGAAATTCAGAATTATTATCGACCGGCACCTGCGGGTCGACCAAGCTCAGATATTGTTGAGAAAAATATACGATATTTAGCTATGAGGCCGATTGTGCTGGGATGTCGAACAACCATAGGCGCTCGAAATGTGGGAAAACAACATGAGATGATTGAGTATTTTGCACGTTTCGGTGTAAGGATTGTAATGTCTGATCCCATGTTTGCTCCTGTTAGAAAATATTCTATACAGATTGTTGAATGCGAAGTCCCCGACTTACAGGAGTATGCTGAACATTTCTTAGAAGCAAGACGATACGCAATTGAACGAGGCGTATTTTATGGTAGTATATTGACTGCCAATTTTGACGAGGAAACAGAATATTTCTGTAGATCCTGTATTCCTTATCCCCATCTTACAATTGATGGGTATGTGTCAGCTTGCGATATGGCTTTTTGTGACACAGATTCTGCCATGAAAGACTTAATCTATGGGCGGTATATTTCGGAGGAAGATCGAATAGAATATGACCAAGAAAAAATTAAGTTGATTAAATCTCGAAGTGCTCAAAACATGCCGCACTGTCAGAATTGTCCAGCACTCAAAAATTGCGCAGGAGCTTGTTTGGGCGAAGCCTTGAATGAAACCGGAAGTATTTTTGGAATCAAGCCACATGTTTGTGAGGTAATTCGTTACTTGGCTAAAAGGATGCCGCTCAACCAGGGCTTGTATCCTCACCTTCATCCATGATAGAATAAAGGTGAAGACAAAAAAGGAGGTAAAATTATGACAAAAAGAATGTATTCCGAAGATCCATACAAACAGTCTTTCGAGGCTGTTGTTGAAAAAATCGAGGGGAATAATGTCTGGCTTGATCAGACCTGTTTTTATCCTGAAAGCGGCGGTCAGGCTGGAGATGCGGGTACCTTAAATGGTCAGAGAGTAGTTGGTGCTCAATTTGACACAGAAAAAAATATCGTACATATTCTGGAATCGACGCCAACTTTCAAAATCGGAGACCAAGCGAAAGGTCAGATTGACTGGGAGAGACGTTACAAAATTATGCGTGTTCATGCCGCTTCTCATATTATGGAACACTTCTTGTTTCAGGTATTTGGTTCTCTAAAACTAACCGGCTCACATCTTAATGAAAAGTACGATAAAAGCACTTACGAGTCAGACGAGAGACTTGATCCCGAAAAGATAGCAGAAGTCGAGAAAAGAGCAAATGAGTTTATCGCTCAAGGTTTGACTATAGAGACTTGGCCGGATGAAAAAAGACCTCACTTCAAATACTGGAAGTGCGGACCAATTCAGATGCCCTGTGGTGGTACGCACCCTAAGAATACCGGCGAGATTGGTCCAATAAAACTGAAGAGAGAGACTGGGGGCAGGGGCCGTGAAAAAGTTGAGACTTCCTTACTCAAATCATAAGACCTAAGGGTTATTCGCATCAGAGTGAATAACCCTTCTTTTTTTAAAAAAATCACGAATTGCTATTTCACGCGCGGCTTCAAAATGTTAAATATCAGTTGTTGTCCAAGTTTTTTTATTTTTAGTTAATCGTTTGATAATAAATATGATTCCAAAATCGTGTATACGGGCCCACCTTTTTTTAATTTGCTTTCCATTATTTCAATTGACTTGATTGGAAAATTTAAAAAAATATCTTTTTCAATTTCCGGTCTTTCTTCCGGCTCAATTTGCCGCCAAAGCCAAGCATTGATTCTAGCCAAAGTAATATGAGGGCTAAATTCTCTTTTATCATCTTTTCCCAAAATGCCAGCCGCGAATAGCTCTTTTTGCAAATTTCCAACAAGTTTTAATAATTCTTTTTCTTTTTCTAATTCCATCCAAATTAAACGCGGCGGCTCAATTTTCGCGGGACCATAACATATTTTTTCAAATTTCAAAAATAAGGGCTTCTGGCTTTGAACCACTTTTTTTATTATTTGCGCAATTTGAAAAAATTGATTCTTTTTTATATGACCAATGAAAACCAAAGTAAGATGCAAATTCTCTTTTTTCACCCAGCGAACCACTCCCCTGCTTTGAGCGATATTTTCAGTCGCGATTTCGTCTATTTCTATTTCATTTAGTTCACTTGGAAACAAATCTTGAATTTCCTTTTGGAAAATCCCCAATTCTTCTTTTATATTTTCTGACAAATTTATAGCGATAAAAATTCTTGACATTTTTTTATTTTATATTTTCTTGCGATAATCAAGCGAAGCGAGTCCCGCTAAACGAAGCGAGTCCCGCTAAGCGAGGCGAGCCCGCTTCGCCATAGCTTCAGCGAGGCGAGGCGAGTGCCGAAAATACACCTCGGACATTTGGGTGGGGTTTATTTTATTGAAATTCTATCTAAGTTCTGTTCTAAATAAGCAGGCACGACAAAACTTCACTTCAGCGTAAGTGGAGCGGGAGAAAGGATTAGAAAAAAATTTCATCCGCACTCACTTTTGCTCTCGCTAACCGCCAAATAATGCTTTTCACTATCTTACAATCCAACCAATGTCTTTTTAAAAACTTCTACAACAATGGGCTTCATTTTTTTTAAAGTATGTGATTGCACCGAATTGGTAATCAAAGGAGATGAACCTCTTGACCAATCTTCAATAAAAACATCCGCATCAATTGAGTTCAAACTAGAAAGAAAACCGGTTAATTGTTCTTTATTGAGCGGCACGCTAATATTTAATATTTTCATTTTTCGAGTACGTTGATAGTTGCCTAATATAATTCCACTTCCTGCGCAGCTTGCTACCGTATTTTTATTGCCACTAAGTAAACCGCCAACTAATGTCGGCACGACCACTCCTTGCATGTAATTGACTAAAAATTTCACAACATAAAAATTTTTGTCCGTTGATAAAAGATTCTTTTCACCAGTATGAATTTTTAGCGGATCTATCCCAAAAATTATCTCTACTGGCCCGACAGTAATCTTTGATTTATAAACTATAATTTGAGAAAAAGGTGCAGTAATTAATGATCGCCCTGATAACAAATTTGCAACAAAAACAAATGCCGCCATTATAATGCTAAATATAACTATCGGCGGGATTACTTTTGAATCAAAAAAATTAAATAGTGGTTGTAACGCTATACTTTGAGAAAAAGAAAACAAAAGCCCCATGCAAGGTAAAGACAAAAGAAGAATAATCCATATAGAAATTTTTCTAGAAAAAAGAAAAAAGTAATAGAATGGAAAAAATATCAAAAGTAAAATGAAAAATATGATTACTTTTCCATCCAACGCTGGCGGATTAAAAATTGGAAGCAGAATTAAAAAACCAAAAAAGAAAATAAAAAACCAACAGATATTCCCTATTAGATGAATCCGTTTCAATATGTTCACTTTATCTTCAATAATTTGTGTTTCCCAAATTTTTTCTTCCATAAGCATTAATCCTTAAAATCAAAATGTAAAATTTCAAGAGACCCGATCTCTTTCAAACTGAATAAAAACAAACCTGCCTGTCGGCAGACAGACCTGCCTGTCGGCAGACAGGTTAAAAGAGGTCAGGATATCTTTTTTAAAACATTTTGGTTTTAAAGTTTCGTAATTATTTTACGCCAATGAAAATATTTTCATTCAAATATTTTCTAGTATACGGCCCAAAAAAACCAGTGGGATTTGATAGTCCCAACGGCTCTAAAATTTGAGTTTTATATTGACTCTGAAATTTCATCACTGCTTTTTTAGTGGCTGGACCAAAATAACTAGTCACGCCAATCTCACTCTCCCAAAAACCTTCGTTTATTAGCAGTTGCTGTAAAATTTTAACATCATTGTTTTTCATTCCGATCCTTAAATTGCTTTGCAAAAATTGAGGAAAAAGCATTAAATCCTTAATAATCTCGCTTAATTTGCCAGCCATTTCAAACCTTCTCACAATTACATTGCCGTCAAATAAAACTGCTAAATCCTGCGAAACATCTTTTAGCTCGGCATTGGTCAGCTTAATATCAACCCCGTTGTCATCTACCCAATAATTGTGGCTTCCCTGCCAAATCTGACTTGGCAGTTTCAAA
>JAHJSK010000004.1 GCA_018830365.1 Patescibacteria group bacterium
AAAAAATTAAAATGTTTTTGCAAAGGTCGAGTTTCAATAAAAACAAAATCCATTTCACTTACTTTTTTCCCTTAACCAAAAACTTATTTCACTTACTTTCTTAAATGATTTGACACGATTTTTGCGCTTAACAAGTACATTGGCAGCGCTTTGTAATGTTGAAAATGGAATCTTATTGGTGTCTTATAGTCAAGAGTTTCGATGTCTATTGAAATTGTATTCAATCAACCATTCAGTCAAATTCTTGTTAAATATTCTAACATCAGAATTGAAATTTCCAAGATCAATAAATTCTTTCTGCAATGTTCCAAATTCTGGCAATTTGGATGTTACCAATGTATCTCATCATCCGCAGTTATTATGCAAAGGGTCTATACAATCAGTGTTATGGAAAATGTAAGCGTGGAAATCAATATAATTTTTCCTTTCATAGATTTATTTTTTTATATCAATTCCCATTTCCAACAAAGCCTTTTTGTATGCTTCGTAATTTTTGGGATTTATATTTTTCAAATTATCTAAAACTTCTTTTCTCGCTCTATCAAGCCCTTCTCTCTCGAGTATCCCTTTGTTCGCTAATGTTTTATTCACGGTATCATTGGACACCATTAAAAAAGAGATAAACCTTGTATGATTCTTTAAACGGAAATAAATATCTACAATTATTAAAATGAATATTATGCCAATTATTATCTCTATAAACATAAATTTATTTTGTTTTATTTTTTTGTTTTAAAATTTTAGCCTCAAAACGTTTTTGAGAATTTTTAAAACGCTCGGGGCAATCTTCTTTATGTTTTTCAAATTCAGCCCAATTTTTATAAAATTGTGTTTTTCCACAGTGAGGACATTCTACTAATTTTTTATTTTGTTCACACATAGCTATCTTTTAAAAATAAATTAGGTTTCCATTTTTATCTTAACTCTTTTTTAGCACAAAGGCAAAGTATTGCGCTTAACAAGTACATTGGCAGCGCTTTGTAATGTTGAAAATGGAATCTTATTGGTGTCTTATAATCAAGAGTTTCGATGTCTATTGAAATTGTATTCAATCAACCATTCAGTCAAATTTTTGTTAAATATTCTAACATCAGAATTGAAATTTCCAAGATCAATAAATTCTTTCTGCAATGTTCCAAATTCTGGCAATTTGGAAGTGTTGCTAATGTTTCTCATCATCCGCAGTTTTTGCGCCAACATTTTACTATGAAGCGCAGTATTGATGAATTGTAATTATTTTTCTAAAAGCCATTTGTAAGTTGGTTTTACAATTATTGTTTTTCCGTCTTTTTTTATTACTTCCTCTTCTTCGTAAGTAAGGAGCAGACCGTTTTTCAATTTTAATTCTTCTATAGCGGAAAACAGAGATTTTATTTCTCGTTCTTTGGTCTTTGCGTCGCTCAAGTCCCATGAGACCTGAATAAGATTTTTAACTATTGTTTTTTTCTTGATAAGGAAATCAACCTCCAAGTTTTCTTTTGTTTTATAATAACAAATTTCACTGCCCTCTCTTTTTAATTCTAGAAAAACAAGATTTTCCAGCATTCTTCCTTTGTCTTCAGAAAATTTAAAAGAAACACTTCCCGCTAGTCCATTGTCAATAACATATATCTTTTTCATGGCCTTGTTTTGTTTTTTTAAAGAATAGGAAAATTGCGGAAGATCAAAAACCAAAAATACATCTTTGAAATATCCGAGATAAGAAACAGCGGAGACAAAAGAAATATTAAATGTTTTTTTCAGCGATTCTATTGATAAAATTTTGGTTGAATTGCTTAATAGATAAACCGCCATTTTTTCCAAAATATTTTTTTCTCTTATTTTGTAACGATTGACAATGTCTTTTTGAATAATGTCAAAAAAATAGTTTTTTAATAATTCCGGATTTTTACTTAAAATGAATTCCGGAAAACCTCCAAAAATAAGATAATTATCAAATTCTCTCAAAAGTTGTTTTTCTTTAAGAATAATATCTTTTTTGTTTTTTACTTCAAATTTTTTGAAAGCAAGAAATTCCGTAAAAGATAATGGAAAGACTTTATGTGATAAATGTCTGCCGGTTATCAGCGATGACATTTCCCCGCTTAATAATTTTGAAGACGAGCCAGTGATAAATATCCTGAAATTTCCTCCATCGCGAAGTTTCCGTAACGCTTTTTCCCATTGGTCTATTGCCTGAATTTCGTCAAAAAAAACATACCTTACATTTTTATCAAAATACTCCTGAAAAATGGAAATAATTTCTTCTATGATTTGCGGTTTATTGTTTTCAATAAAAAAAGGGTCTTCAAAATTGATATACAGAAAATTGTTTTTTAAATTGAGATGTTTAATAATCAATTTCAAAATTGAGGATTTGCCGCTTCGCCTCGGGCCAATCAAATCAACAATCTCTCTGGTATCAAGATTTATATCTTTTAAAATTTCTCTGTCAAAAAGCTCGTTTCTCGCGGCGCTTTTTTGCCAAAAATCTATAACTTTAACAAGTTGGTTTGTGTCTGTTTTCATTAACTATAGTTTATTATAATTTATTTTTTAGTCAAGTATATGTGCCGATATTCTATTTCAAGACGCCGTTTCTATTTTGCGCAAACAACGAAAAATTAGAATGTTTGAAATTGAGGAACAATTTTTATTAAATTTTCAAATAACAGAGATCAGACCTCTGTAAATTTGCATTTTAGAAACGCGCAAACCAATAACAAAAAACAAAAATTAACAAAAGCTGAATTATTTTAAGAAAGAAACGGCTGGCCCGTAATGAGAAGAAAGACAAGTTCTACAATAGGAATTATGTATTGGAAAAGAAAGAATATGGAAAAAATAAAAATAAAAAATCCATACTGGAAAAGAAAAAATTTTATAGCGCTTAATGACTCGGGCAAGAAAGCAAAAAGAATGTGCGAGCCGTCCAATGGGGGAATGGGAATTAAATTAAAAATAGCTAAAAGTAAATTTATCCAGACAATATAATTGAAAATCATCATTAAATTTTGCGTGAAAAGCGAATCTCCTAATGGTAAAAATCTTATTAATAAACCAAAAAAAACAGCAATAGATATATTAGCCAAAGGACCGGCAATCGCTGTTTTTGCTTCTCCGTATTTTTTATCACGCAAATAAAAAGGATTGATGGGCACTGGTTTTGCCCATGCAAACATCATATGACTTTGCATTAAAATTAAACATAAAGGTAAAACAACAGATCCCAATGGGTCTAAATGTTTAAGCGGGTTCAAAGTTAATCTGCCTGCCTCTTTGGCCGTGGGATCTCCTAAACAATTTGCGGTCCAGCCATGCGCAACCTCATGCAAAACAACAGAAAAAATAAGTATTAAAATTGTGATAAAAAATATTTGCATTGAATTTTTTTATTTATTATGTTATTATTGCATCAACGCTAACATTAACACTTTAACATTATGTCTAAAACTTGTACAATTTGCAATAAGGGTTCAAAACTTTTTGGAACAAGAAAAAAATTAAGAGCAGGCAAATATAATCCAACTGGCAAAAAAAGAAAATATCCTAATCTCCAAAAATTTCAAGTGCCAGAAGACACAAAGCATAAAAATTATAAACTTTTTGCCGGTAAAAAAATTTTGGCTTGCGCTAAATGTATCAAAACCCTTGCAAAAGGCAAATCCAAAATTCAAAATTCTCGTCTCAAAAGGGCGCCGTTTTCAGCAATCCTCGCTCCCAGTGAAAAACTCGCCCAACAAAATCAGGCAACTAAATCTTAATCCCTGATTTGTTTTAATGCTAAGAAATAAACTCGAATTTCTAAATTCGAAACAATATTTAAATTCTAAAAATTTTAAAATTCAAAAAAGTTTAAACTGTTGGAATTTAAGATTTTGGATTTGTTTAGGATTTCAATTTTTAGGATTTAGAATTTCCCATTTAAGTTTTGTTTTACAAAATTTAAATAAGATAACGGGCTGTAGTATAATGGTAGCATTTGCCCTCTTGCCCGCCTAAATTTTTAATCGGACCATCGGATAACGGTAGTCCGTACCCTTGGGGTGGGTATAGCCCCGGTTCAATTCCGGGTGGTCCGAAAGTTTTAAAAAAATTAGGCGGGTGAAGGGTGGGTAAGATCCGAGTTCAATTCTCGGCAGCCCGACCAATTCAGACATTTTGAAAATTGAGGAGTATTTGTTTGCTCGCTCGTCCCGCCTTCGGCGGGTCAAGCGAGCAAACAAACTGCCCGCAAAATTCGCAATGTTTAACTTGGTCGCAATTGCTGAACGAAGCTCGAACCTTTTTCGAGCGAAAATCGCTCGAATGATTTGAAACCCCGCCCCAGCATTTCCGCCCGCCGAAACTCGGCGAGCAAAGCAAAACATTTTTCTTTCAATTTTTTGTATTTTGCGCGCGACCCCTTTTCTTTTAAAAGGATTTGAAAAATGTTTTGCTTTGATGTCCCGCCAACTGCGGGACGGCGGAAACGCTTCCCACCCCACTTGCGCCTACGGCGCAGAACAGGCGGGCGAAAATTCCCTGCCTGCCGGCAGG
>JAHJSK010000026.1 GCA_018830365.1 Patescibacteria group bacterium
CCTGTTCTGCGCCGTAGGCGCAGTGGGGTGGGAAGCGTTTCCGCCGTCTTGGCATCAAGACATTCCGCCAGAGGCGGACAGGCGCCGCAAAACAATTTTCAATTCCTTTTAAAAGAAAAAGTGTCGCGCGAAAAAATAAAGAATTGAAAAGAAAATTGTTTTGCTTTGCTCGCCGAAGTTCGGCGGGCGGAAACACTGGGGCGGGGTTTCAAATCATTCGAGCGATTTTCGTTCAAAAAAGGCTCGCACTTCGTTCAGCAATTCCGACTATTTATTTAACGCAAATAACAAAAAAATACAGAGATCAATCCTCCGTATTTTTTTTGCCGCATTTGGCCGATAGGGCAACGGACAAAAACCCACACAACTCCGCCACAAACATTAACGATGTTTTTTATCCCATTAGATCATATTTCAAAACATATTAGACTATAAGCGCAATACTCCAAAAATGTTTTAACGCGGCATTAATTGGTATTTAAATTTTGTTCTAATAGAGAAATTTTATTTTTTAATTCTTTGGCTTCTAACAATTCTTCTTGTTGCAACAAATTGTCATATTTTAATTTTGAAATTTCTAATATTTTTTCAAAATCGCCAGAAATTTCAGCCGCTATCACGCTCTTGTCTAAATATCTTTCCATAAAAGGAAGATAAGCGTTTATTCCTTTTGCTTTTTCTTTTAAAAATTTTTCTTTTAAAATTAAAAACAAACCTGATGCAGCTTTTTGGTAAGAATTTTTATTTTTTGCTATTTCTTTCCTTTTACCCGAATCTCTTAGCTCATTCACTGTTGAAAGTAAATCTATTTGATATTGTTTTCCGATATTTATAGCATCGCCTGTTCCAATATTAGCAAGGAGATCAAAAAGAATTATTTCAATTTCTGATTCAGTCGGAATTGTTTCTTTTTCTCGCTCATTAAATTTTTTTTGCAATGGTTCTTCTAAAAAATTTTCCATATTTTTACATGCTCATCTCTCGTAAAACTTGAACGCGCGCTTCAACTGGCGGATGAGTCATAAATAATTTTGTGAACCAACTCGTTGCTTGTTTTCCGCGAAATGGCGAAGCAATGAATAAATGCGCGGTAGAATTATTCGCCACTTTTAAGGGATGAGGGTCTTCGGAAATTTTTTCCAATGCCCGAGCCAAACCTTCTGGATAGCGAGTCAATAAGGCGCCAGTAGCGTCAGCTAAAAATTCCCGCTTTCTTGAAATAGCCAACTGAATTAGAGTGGCGCCAAGGGGCGCTAAAATTGCGGCGACAATTCCCAGCGCCATTAAAATTAAACCCAAATTGCCCCTTTCTCTCCTCATTCCTCCTCCCCAAAAACTCATTCTTAAAAAGAAATCAGAAAGCATAATCACGATTCCCACCAAAATAACTATCAAAGTGCTTAATAAAATATCTTTATTGCCGATATGCGACAATTCATGAGCAATTACTCCTTCTAATTCTATTTTTTCTAATCTTTCTAAAAGTCCGGCTGTTACGGCAATGACCGCGTGATTTTTATCGCGGCCAGTGGCGAAAGCGTTTGGCTGTGGTTCATTGATAATATAAATTTTCGGCAAAGGAAGCCCTGCGGTAATGCAAAGATTTTCAACTAAGCGATAAAGTTCGGGGTTGTCTTTTTTTTCAATAAGTCGAGCTCGCGTCATCGCCAGAACGATTTTGTCCGAATACCAATAAGAAAAAACATTCATCAAAATGCTGAAAATAACAGCAAAATATAAAATTGAAGGACTGTTAAACAAATAACTAAAAAACCAGCCCAAAAAAATAATAAAGAGCAAGAAACCGGTTATTAAAATCCATGTGCGGAGATTATTTTTTTCCTGTTGAGTGTAGAGTGTCATAATTTATAATTTTCAATTTTCAATTTTCAATCAATTTGGAATGAGACAATTTGCAACTTTAATCTCCCGCCCGCATCGTTATGCCCGCCTGCAACGCTTTGCCTGCCCGCATTGCTACGCAAAGCGTTGCAGGCGGGCGTAGTAATGCGGGCAGGCCCGCCCGAAGTTGCTACATCGTTGCGGTCGGGCGAAGCATTGCGGGCAGGTTCAACTTTAATCTTACAACTAAAGGCGAGACATCTATAAAAATTATACAAGAATGGTACTTTTTATGCAAGAAAAATTTATAGAATTTATAAAAACATTTTAATAATAGTTTCATAAATCATTCCAACATTCTTGAGAATGTTGGAATGATTTATGAAACAAAAAATAACCAAATAAATTCCACTCGAATGAGCGGGGCTTATTTTAAGCGAACATAAATAGCGCGAGGCATTAGCCCATTATTTTTCTTTTTACTTCTTCAATGTATTTATTAAAAAAATAAAGATTGTGAAAAGTTAATAGTCGCAAGCCAGTGATTTCTTTTGCTCTAAAAAGATGGGAGATATAATTTTTTTTAAAATTTTGGCAAACAAAACAAAAGCATTTTTTATCAAGCGAGGATTTGTCTTTTAAAAACTTCGCTTGTTTTAAGTTCAATTTTTCAAAGGAAATGAAATTGTGGCCAGAGTTTCGTCCTTGAGCGTGGACAAAAGCGATCCCTCGACGAGCGTAATGAGTTGGGACATTGCAATCAAAAATATCAATTCCCGCTTTAATAATTTTAGGAATATCTTCCAAATAACCAATGCCCAAAAGATGTCTTGGTTTTTGTTCTGGAAGTTCTTTAACCACTTGCTCTAACATTTCTGACATTTTGTTTTTATCCGCGCCAAATTCGCCGCCAATCCCAAAACCATCAAAAGGCAAAGAGCCAATAAATTTTGCGCTTTCTTGTCTTAAATCTTTGTACCTGCCACCCTGAACAATGCCAAAAAGGGCTTGTTTTGTTTTTTTTGTTTCTAAACAAACTTTTGCCCAATTATGCGTTTTTAAAATAGAATTTTTCATATATTTATAATCTGCCAAAGGAGGAGGACATTCATCAAACGCAAAAATAATGTCCGCTCCCAATTTTTCCTGAATTTTAATGGACTCTCTTGGCCCTAAAAATAATTTTTTGCCGTCCAAAAAAGATGTAAAAAATACGCCCTCATCAGTTATTTTTAAAAGTCGCGGTTGTTGTCCTCGTTCAATAGAAGCTGAAACATTTTGCAGTTGCGAATTGTTTATCCCGCACCTTTCTGCGGAATCCAATATCCCGCCGAAAGGTGCGGGATTTATTTTTTTATCCCTCACCTTTTTTCCTTCAAGAAAAAAGGTGAGGGATTTTTTATTTTTTGCTTTTAAAATTTTTCCTATTCCAAAATCCTTGCCAAATCCCCATGAAAAAACTTGAAACCCGCCAGAGTCCGTCATCAAAGGATTTTTCCAATTCATAAACTCGTGAAGTCCGCCAGCTTTTGCCACTATTTTCTCGCCAGGACTTAAATGCAAATAAAGCGTGTTGACAATTAAAATTTGGCTGCCAACATTTTCTGTTTCTTCGTTTGTTAGGGCTTTTACAGTTGCTTGCGTGGCAACTGGCGCCAAGCACGGCGTCTCCACTATGCCATGCTCTGTTTTAAGTACGCCTATTCTTGCCCTGCTATTTTTTGCTTTTTTAAAAATTTTAAATTCAAACATATAAGAAATTAAGATTAAAGTTGTCAGATTAAAGTTGTCAGATGTCAGATATCTGCAGTTTTTTATTATACCACACATTCCAAATTTTAATTTTCAAACGAAGCGAGGGGAAACAAAAAGCTTGCCTTGTTAGATGATTCAATCTCTAACAGGGTAAATTTTGTTTTCACGACCCGCTTCGCCGTAGCTTCAGCGAGGCGAGCCCGCTTCGCCATAGCTTCAGCGAGGCGAGGCGAGGCGAGTGCCGAAAATACACCCCAGACATTCGGGCGGGGTTTATTTTGAATCACGAATTATTAAAAAGATTTTTACCAACCCAAATAAAGTTTAAAAAATATTTTTAAACAACATGTCGCTATCTAACATTTAATAATCTCCAACCCATTTTCTGAAAAATGTTTTTTGTGTGTTAGAATTGTCCGAAATCCACATAGGAAAAAGAAAGCGATTTACCAAGACCGGGTTTTGGTAAAAAATTGTTATTGAGGCATTGAGGTCTGTAAAAATCCCTGTCTTTTATTCCAGCGATCGCTGGGATAAAAGACAGGGATTTTAGGTTAAATTGTAATTGGGAAGTTAAATTTCAGAAAGTTAAATTTTTGTTTTGCAATTGCGTAAAATCTTGCAATTTGTTATATTATTGTTATGTCTAAGTTTTGCTAAGGGTTCAACTTTGCCAAGTCCGAGTTTTGTTAATGCCTGTCCCCAATAAAACTCTTTCGGATATAAATTGCGAATGTGATTAAAAATCATTGTTTTTATCCGTGTCCGCATGTTGAAATTGGCAGACATGCGACATACATGGTTTGTTTGTTTGAAATGCCTTGGTGGCGAAATTGGTAGACGCGCTAGGCTTAGGACCTAGTGGGAAAATTCCCTTGGGAGTTCGAGTCTCCCCCAAGGCATAGCTAAGTTGAGTGGAAAGATATGCACCGCAAGGCATAAGGGCATAAAGGATTAAATTTTCTCAAGGACACAAATTAAAAGTTAAAAGTTAAAAATTGACGAAAGGCAATTCTCCGCTAATGACAAATTATATTAAGGAAGGGTACCAGAGTGGTTTAATGGAACGGCCTGGAAAGTCGTGCCTCGCAAGGGGCTCGTGGGTTCGAATCCCACCCCTTCCGCCATTCAGCAGAAGCGACCTTTTCGGATTGAAAAACTGCCAAAGAACCTGAAAAAATATCGGCTCGAACTTCATTTTGGGCCCAAAGCGGGCTTCCTTCATTTTTAATTAGACTGTTTTCATTTTATTTTGAAATTATGACAAGTGGAAAAACAATAGGTGAAAATATTAAGAAAGCGAGAGCTAAACTTGGTTTAACCCAAGATGATTTGGCAAAGAAAGCTGATGTTAAATATACAACGCTTACTAAAGTTGAAAGCGGTGTAGTTAATAAGCC
>JAHJSK010000027.1 GCA_018830365.1 Patescibacteria group bacterium
AAATGCTTGTGTTTTATGGCAATGTTTAAAGGTTTTCCCTGTCCAGTCAAATGCTCCTGACCAACAAATTCTTCCAATGTTTTAGGTCTGATTCTTGATGCTAATGGTTCCATAGATTTAAAATTACATTTGACATTTAACATTTAACATTTGACATTTGAGTTTTGAGTTTTGAGATATTTTTATTTTACCAAAAAACCCCGACATAATCCATCAGGGCGACACAATATAAAAAATTTTCAATTTACCCGCCAAAATTATAACATAATTTAGGCGGGTAAACTCGCCAAAATTTTTCATCCTTCCAGTTCAAAAAAAACATTCTTATATTCTGCAGAATACAAGAATGTTTTTAATATAACAAAACAAACACTCGTGGCTAAAATCGTGGCATTTTGTTGCAATGTGAAACAAAAAATATTTGGTTTTTTAACATCCTTACTTTTATAATTCCTCTGTTAATACTTTTTCCATTATCACTTGGGATAATGGCTTATCATTTGAATCGGTTTTTGAATCCCCTATTTTATCAACTACTTCCTGACCATTCACGACTTTTCCAAAAATTGTGTAATTGTGAGGCAAGGGATAATTTTCAAGCATTATAAAAAATTGACTGCCATTTGTGTTTGGGCCCGCGTTTGCCATTGCGACAATTCCTTTTTGATAGCCAATTTTATACGATTCTGTTTCAGGATTTAATTCATCTTCAAATTGATACCCTGGCCCGCCCATACCAGTGCCTGTCGGATCTCCGCCTTGAATCATAAATCCCTTAATAATGCGATGAAAAATCAAACTATTATAAAACCCTTTATCAGCCAAAGTAATAAAATTCGCAACTGTTTTTGGCGCGTCATTATCAAAGGTCTCAAATTGAATATCGCCAAAATTGGTCTTAATGGTTATTAAATGTTTCATACTTTTTTGCGTCATATTTTTTTGCGTGTTTAATTGTTGATTTAATTCTGTTTTTGCTTCGTTTTCATTTATTTTTGTTTCATTTTTTGTTCCATTTTGGTTTAATGAATTTTTTTGCGAGCTATTTACAACAAAAATAACAACGCCAACAACAATTAAAACAGCCAATACAATAAAAATTATAATTTCTTTTTTCATGTAAGATATTATGCAACAAATAGTCTTTTTAATTTTTGATAAAACCCTTCTCTAATTTGAATCAGATGAACAACGACCATTTTATTTTCAAACGTAGCGAGGAAAAAACAAAAATTCACCCCAGTTAGATATGAAATTATCTAACGGGGCAAGCTTTTTGCTTTCCCGAGCCTGCCTACCGCAGGCAGGCGAGTGCCGAAAATACACCCCAAAAAAAACTTTTGAATGCCCCACTCAAATGTCTGGGGTTTATTTTTGTTATCAATTGTATAGGCACAACGATAATTTTTGCCTTCGCTTCTAAAATGTAGAGAGTAAAGGAAATGCAAGGATCCGGAAAGTTTTTCTCCCAAATAAGGATTGTTCTTTAATTTTTGAACCGCCTCAAAAACAGCGGCTTCTACTTTCTTTGGCTTTGATAATTTTTTAACCTCTTTTCCAGCAGAAGGAGTAATAAAAATTTGATACATTAAGTTAAGAAGATTTAAAGAATTTTTCAATCGGTTTAATTTTGCCTTTTTCCGCCTCCTTTAAACTTTTAGAAAGGAGATTAACAGCCTTTTTGTCTAAAAGAATTTCTAATGTTTCTAAGTCAGATGAGGGAAGCAATCGACTTAAAGTTTCTAATTTTATTATTGCCTCTCTTGCTTCTTCAAAAATTTTAAGTTCGATATTTTTTGTTTTTATTATTGTGTTAGTAATCATAATAACAATTTACTATAACCAAAAATATAAATCAATTTCACTTCAATCTTCATTTAACCTTCATTAAGAAGCGAAACATCAACGCCATCAAGCGCTTTTGTCCCGTCATAGCGAACCGAGATATTTTGAAATTGTAATAAAATTTCTTTTTTCATGTAATATATTATGCGCCATATTTTTCCAAACGCAATATGCTTAAATAAGCGCAAAGCGCAAAGTGCCTTATACGGCCGAGCCGTCAGGCTATAGGCAAATCGTAAAACAACAACGCAAAACGTAAAACACAAAATGAATTTTTGTAAAAGGACTGTTGGCAACGGCAGGAGTTGCACCCCATTTCACCAACGACCTTTGCAGGCGAGAGGACTCCTCTCCTTTTTGTTGGTCATTGCCATATTTTTCAAATCAAAAAATTTTTCAAAAATCTATTTTTTAGCATACACCCTTCTTTTAATTTGTCAAGCGCCAACGCAATTGCAATAATAGAAGGTGGAATACATTTTGTGATTTCTTGCATATTTTTCATTTTCAAACGAAGCAAGTCCCGTTTAGCGGGGCATATTTGGATTTCAAATAATTGCTTTTTTAATGATTTAATATAAAATCAGATTATTCCGGTATTCCGGTTAGCCGCGGGGTAGAGAAGTAGTATCTTGTCAGGCTCATAACCTGAAGACCCAGGTGCAATTCCTGGCCCCGCAAATTTTTTTTAAAAAAATTTTACGAGGCTCGCCAAAGACGGCCCGCAAAAAATCGCCGATGTAGCTCAGGGGCCAGAGCGGACGTTTCATAAGCGTTAGGTCGGAGGTTCAAGTCCTCCCATCGGCATTTTTCACACAAATTCAAAACTAAACAAACCCAAGACAATTTAAGTGGAGCTTATTTCTAAAAGACATTTAGGTGGCAATCTTTCGTTTGACAAATAACCATTGAACAATATGGACAAAAAAGAATTTGATAATTTTTTCAAATCTTATTCAAAAAATGTTGATGATGCTAATAAACATGGATTTTGGAAATTATCTGATGCTCTTATCG
>JAHJSK010000028.1 GCA_018830365.1 Patescibacteria group bacterium
GATGTTTGAAACAAATATGCGCTCCTTTTTGACGCAATTCATAGAATCCCAATTTTTTAAGAACACGGATAACATCGCGAGCTTTTAGTGTTGGCAATCTGCCATTCATACTTTTACCATTTCAAGCCCCACAAAACTTGGCTCATAAGCTAAATCTTTTAAATGGCGGCGATATTGTGAATCCGTTTCAGCAACTTCAAGACAAAGCAAAATGGCTTCCCGAATTCTTTTTTTTAATTCCAAAAGCGTTTTGGCTTGGGTATAGCAGCCAGGCAACATTGGAACCGAAGCTGTAAAATATCCATCCTCGCCTTGCTCAATAATAACTTTAAATTGTTGAGGATTTTTGACCATATTCAATTTTTTTTATCACAATTATTTTTCTTCTTTTTTTCTAAATTTCTCACTTTCCATTTCCAACTTTTTTAATTCTTCTTCACTTGTTCCAATTTCCTCCAAAGAAACGCCTGCTTCTTTTGCGTTTTTTCTAATTATATCAATTGTGTCGATAACACTTTCCCCTAAAACTCTCTCTCTTGCCAGACCAATAAAATGGATAGCAAAATTTTTACAACCCTTTTTTCTTAATTCATCTAATTCTTCCTCGGTTGTCCCAATGTCTTCCAAAGAAAGTCCTGCTTTTCCAATATTTTGCTTAATCAAGCGAATCTGTGTATTGACAGCTTCTTCTGAGGCTCTCTGTTTGGCCGCATTAAGCATTAAGCCAAAATAAAGCTTCCTCTTCTGCTTCAATTTTTAAAAGTTTTTCAGATTTTTCATATTTATATTCTCCCATATTTTTAATTATTTTTAGAAATTTCCAATTCAGAAACTTCTAAAAATAAATTTAATTTATTATCAAGTGAAGCGAGTGAAATGAAATTAAAATTTCATTTCCGAGCAAGCCCTCCAAAAATTTAGGCGGGCGGGCGCAGATAATATAGGGTTAATGCCCTCTATAATTTTTATCCGACCTTTTAAAAAATTTTATCACACTACCTGATTTAAATTTAAACAGAAGTTGATGTCCCTATTTTTCTTTTATCAAAAATTAAATTTCTTATTGTAATCTTTTCTGTGTTTGTTTTTCCTAATTTTTCTTTTGCTCCCAAAATTTCCAAATACAATGGTTTTGATTTTGAATCCACATCTAAAAGAATCTCTGGAGCAATTTCAAGAGTTTTTTTTACTTTGCCTTCCCTAAAAACAATGCTTAAAGCGTCGGCATATGGATCATAAGTAATTTTCATATTTTTATTTAATTTATCAAATTATTTTTTCAACTAAATGTTGCGTAATAACTATTATATTTTTGTTCTCTTTTCTAAAAATAACTTTTAGATGAAGTTTGCCGAATTTTTTAAATGCGACGAATCTGTTTTGACGGGTTGGCGAAATTTGCTCTGGTTGATTTAATGTTTGTAAAACTAAAGTTTTACTGATATTCCTCTGTTTTAATTTTAATAATGCGTGCTGAGTAAATATTATCATGAGTTTTCAAATTGTATTTTTGTATATCATTTGTCCCAATCTTGTCAATAAGTTTTTTAATTTCCGAATCTTTGGTTAAAATAATTCCCTGATACATCTCGTTAACAGTCAAAATAACTCTATCATGTAAATCAAGTCCTCTGCCTCTTTTAGTTAATTCTTTTATTATGGCAAAGTTTAAATCAATAATTTTAAAATTTTTTTTGTTTTCAAAAAAATCAAAAAGATTTTCTATTTTAAATCGAATTTTCTTTTTTTCTTGAATGTCAACGGCTTCCAACAAAACAATGGCGGGAACAATAATTTCATCCTCGCCCTGTTCAGCTTTTTAAAGAATATTCTTTACTTTATTGCCCAACCTTTCATCTTTTGCAAAATACCAAACCAAACTGTGGGTATCTACAATATATTTCATAATGAATTTTTGAATAAAGACTTTTTAGCCATTTCAAAATCGTTCTCATTAATCTTTATTCCTTTCCAAATCCCATATAATGTTTTAAGAGAGGAAGTAGATTTTTCTTTTTTGGGAAAACCAAAATTTTCTCTAATTCTTTGTAGATTTGCAAAAGCTTTAGATAATCTTCTTTTGGCAGGGTGATATTTTTTGGATATTTAATTAAAGATTCAATCATACTCTTTTAATTTATCACATCTTAAAACAAAAATCAAATTTTAATTGACATTTTACTTTTTTGGGGAAAAGATATTTTCAAACCGCGGGATAAACATCTTCAATAACATTTTTATAATGCCTTATTTTCGCTTTTTTGGAATCAAAATATAGTTCTATGGCTAAAATATCAATTTGATGAGCGGTGAGCAAAGAAATTTTGTTTTCCGAAAAATAAATTTGAGTAAGCTTGCATAATTGCTTTTGTTTTTTAAAAGAAATTTCATCTTCCGGAAAAAATTCTTTTTCTTGTTCGCCCGAATCAACTCTGGTTTTTACTTCAAAAAAAATAACCCTGCTGTCTTTTTTGCCAACAATATCAATCTCGCCCTTGCCTGAAATCCATTTTCTTTTGAAATTTAGTGTTAAAATTTTATATTTGTTTTTCAACAAATATGTTCTGGCAATTTTTTCGCCAAGATCTCCAATTTCTTTGCTGTCCATAATTTTAGTTTGCGTTTATCGCAACTCTGTAAAAGTATATTTGTTCGCTTCCTTTCTCATAGAATTTAATTGCTTTTCTGTGAATGGTTTTATTTTTTCGTATTTCGGATCAAGGGTTTTTCCTGACTGAAAATTTTGCAGATAATATCTCCTTGAAGGCGATATGTGTTTGGCAATTTGAGCAATATCTTTTTTTGTGTGAATTGTAGGCACTACTGTTGTGCGAAATTCATAATCAATTCCCGATTTTTTTATTATTTTAATGCTCTTTTTAATTTTGCTCAAATCTACTTTCCCCCCAGCGGCTCTTTCATATTTATTTTTGAATTTTAATTTGTCATTTTGCCTATAGCCTGACGGCTTAAAGCCCTTATTCGGCTGATCCGTTAGGCTATAAGCCGAAGGCTCAGCATTAAAGGGCTCGGCCATATAAGGCACTTTGCACTTTGCACTTTGCACTTTAGCGCCGATAGGCGCTTTAATATCCATTGCCGCATAATCAATCAATTTCGCTTCAATTATTTTTTTTAGCATTTTAGGGTTTGTTCCATTAGTGTCAAGTTTAACTAAATAACCTAATTTTTTAATTTTTTCAATAAAATTCGGCAAGCCCTGTTCTGTTGTTGGCTCTCCGCCGCTAATTACCACTCCTTCTATCAAATTTTGTTTCTTTTTTAAAAAATCAAAAAAATCTTTTTCAGAAATTTTTGCCCGACACAAGTTTTTGTTTTGCAAAAATTTGGGCGGGCAATCCTGTTCTTTGATTTTTCCCTGTAAGACCAATTTTGGATTATGACAAAAAGGACAGCGAAAATTGCAGCCAACAAGAAAAACCGCGCAAGCGATTTTACCGGGATAGTCAATTAAAGTAAGTTTTTGAAGTCCCCCAATTTGCATTAGTAAAATTTAATGAATGTAAGCTCTCTATCTATATTTTTAATTTTACCTAAATTTAAAAATTAAATCAAATTCAACGCGATGACAATTACACTGGGTGCAAAAAATTCATTGCCAATTATGATAAATTTTGATAAAATTAAAAATATGAAACAAAAAAATATGAAATTTAGACAAACTTTATTTTGGGACACTGACCCAAAAAATATAGACCCTAAAAAAAATGCCCGATATATTATTGAGCGAATTTTGGATTTTGGGAACATAAACGAAGTGAGTTGGTTGTTAAAGTATTATCCAAAAACCGTTATTAAAAAAGTGATGTGTCTTCCGCGCGTTCAATTAAGCGATAAATCAAAAGCATTATGGTCCCTGTTAATCAAGTGAAACAGAGTTCTGTTAGTTTTTTTTCTAATGCTTTGCCAAAAGCCGCTGTTTTAGCGTTAAAAAAATGTTCGGAAATGGATTTTTTTTCGCGCGGCAATTGGTATTTGGCAGGGGGCACCGCGCTCGCTTTGCAAACAGGGCATCGTAGATCTTATGATTTGGATTTTTTTACAGGAAAGAAAATTTTTGACGAAAAAAAAGTTGAAAAAAATTTAAATGACAAAGGAGAATGGATTACTGATACTATAAGTAAAGGGACAATTTTCGGTGTATTGTCTGGAACAAAAATGAGTTTTATCTCTTATCCGTATTTCAAGCCGGCTGAAAAAATGCGTAATTTTGGAACAGTTTCTTTGCTGTCGCCCCTTGATATCGCGGTAATGAAAATTATCGCTATTTCTCAACGAGGTAAAAAACGAGACTTTTTTGATTTATATTGGATTTGTCAAAATATAGAGCCATTGCATAATAGTATTTTGAAAGTGCATAAACAATACTCAGTGCGTCAAAATCTCACACATATTCTAAAAAGTTTGGTATATTTTAATGACGCGGAGAGCGATCCAGAGCCAAAAATTTATTTTGACGCGAACTGGAAAAAAGTAAAAAAATTTTTCACAAAAGAAATTCCAATTATCGCGAATAAATTAATGAGATAAAAATATGGAAAAAAATACAGAAAATTTTTTAAGACGAGAACCTTCTATTGAGGACAAAAGCGACGAAGAGATTTTCCAAAACTATATGGAAGATCTTGAATTATTGCCTGAAGATTTTGACAAAAAAATTCTTGATATTGAAAGTCGCTCCGCTAAATTTGCAAAATGGGCAAAAGAGCACAATGTGAGTTCTGAAATTTACAGCTTAGAGCCAGAACAAGAATTTCAGGAGAAAACAAAAAGTGTAAAGGGCCGAGCAGAGAACATACCATTTCAAAATGAAGCGTTTGATTTAGTCATATCAAATTGTTCCATTCCAAATGAACTTTCTGGAAAAAATCCAAAAACATTAAAGGAAAAAGTTAGGAGTAGCTTAATTGAAATGATGCGTGTTGTAAAGCCAGGCGGAGAAATTCGTTTAGGAAGAGTTCTTTATAAATCGCAACAAGAACGAGGCAAGATAATAGACGATGTATTGAACGAGTTGTGCGAAAAATATGATGCGGAAATTGAAAAAATTTCTCAACCACTTGCGGATATTTATAAGTATGATGCAAATCATAAACCAGTAAAATTACTTGCGCAGGTGTACTTCATAAAAATCCGCAAGCCGATCAAAAAAAATAAATTATAATCCGCGGGCAAACACAAAAAAATATTTTTTTATTTTTAATAAAACCATACGCGCGCAATTAAAATGACAAACAAAATAACAAGTCAAAATTTAAAAATAAAAAAAACGCAAAAAAATTTTGTTTACAATTTTGTTAAAAAATATTACTCGCAAAATCAATTTGAGCTTTTATATAATCAATTACAGCAAAATTTTAATTGTCAGGAAACTTCTAGCACTGCTAGAATTTTAGACGCGGTTTCTCTGTTATTGGAATTTTGTCAAAACAAAAGAAATTATAAACACGAGCCAATTGATTTATTGGAAAAAAATTCTAGCGTTCCATACAAAATTAACCCGAAAATTTTTTACGACAAAAAAGAAAAAAAATACATTTTATTAACCACTCCTTTGTTTGAATATCTAATAAAAAATTTACCCCTCACCTTTTTTCCACCAGGAAAAAAGGTGAGGGGTTTGCATCGCGACAAAAAACGACTCGCCGCAACTGCTCAATTTTATATCGCTCAAGGATTATACAGGATAATTTTCAAATCCCAATTTTCAATTTTCAAAAAAGAAAAAAAAGACCTCCCAATTTTTTTCGGAGGAGGAATTGCTAATAATAAAATAATTTCAAACTACCTTGAATCAAAAGGAGTTTATGTAAATAAAAAAATTCCGAGAGGCGATGCGGGAATTTCTTTTGGTCAAATTATGTATTATCTTTACGCTAAGTAGGCATTGATGCCAAAAAGCTATTTGGATGTTTTAAAAATTATGACTGGGCTTTAATGCCTTTTATTTTTATTCCTAATTTTTCTAATTGTTTTTTATCTACTTCGCTTGGCGCATTCATCATCAAATCTTTTCCATCTCCGGTTTTCGGAAAAACTATTACCTCGCGGATATTGGGTTCGTTTTGTAAAATCATCATTAATCTGTCAATTCCGGGAGCAATTCCACCGTGCGGCGGAACGCCATATTGAAACGCCTCAAACATATGGCCAAATTGTTTTTCAATATCTTTTGGTTCATTTCCCATTGCCTCAAAAATCGCTTTTAATAATTCCGGGTCATGAATTCTAATTGACCCGCCAGCAATTTCGTAACCATTTAAAACAAAATCATATTGATAAGCGCCAATTGCTGATGGGTCATTTTTAAATTTCTGCCAAAAATCCTCAACATTTTCAACTTTCGGCATAGTAAAAGGATGGTGAACCGCGTCCCACCGTTTTTCTTCTTTTTTATATTCAAACATTGGAAAATCAACAACAAAAAGAAATGCTAATTCATCTGGGTTATTTTTGTCATCGCGAATATCCGGCTTATCTGAATTATATTTTTCCATTGCTTTTTTATAAGACATTCTTAAAAATTTTCCGTTTTCATCAAGTTTAATTTTTTTATTTGGATAAAGTTTTCGCGCCATTGCAAGATAAAGTTCTTCAGTTAAATTTAAAATTTCTTCTTGACTTGTAAAGCTCATTTCCAAGTCCAGTTGAGTAAATTCCGGCTGGCGATCGCCTCGCGTGTCTTCATCGCGAAAACATTTAACAATTTGAAAATATTTTTCAAAACCAGCAACCATTAAAAGCTGTTTGTATTGTTGCGGAGATTGCGGAAGCGCGTAAAATTTTCCGGGGTGTAAGCGAGATGGCACCAAATAATCGCGAGCGCCTTCAGGCGTTGATTTGCCCAAAATCGGCGTTTCAATTTCAACAAAATCTTTTTCAAATAAAAAGTCGCGGATAAATTTAATAACCATAGCTCGCATTCTCAAGTTTTTTTGCATTCGTTCGCGCCGCAAATCAATGTATCTGTATTGCAAACGAACTTCTTCATTTATTTCTTTTCCGTCTCCAGTTATATCAAAGGGCGGTGTTTTTGCTTCGTTAAGTATTGTTATTTCAAGAATTTCCATTTCAATGTCTCCGTTCTGTTTGTCTTTTTGTACGGCTCGTTCTGGCCGCTGATTGACTTTGCCGCGCGCTTCAATAACCCATTCCTGCCTTATTCTTGACCCTGTTTCAAGGGCTTTTATATTGTTTGACAAAATAACTCCTTGTACCTTTCCAGACATATCGCGAAAATTAAAAAACATAAGTTTTCCCTGATCGCGACAAACATCAACCCATGCCTTTATGGTTACTTCTTGACCAATATAATTTTTAAGATTTTTAATATATGTTCTCATATCGGAAAGTATTTATCCCTCACCTTTTTTCCGAAGGGAAAAAGGTGAGGGATTTATCTTGAAAGCAAATTGAGATGTTTGAGTTCACCCTGTTAAATGCCCTGAAGGGCAATTCGCCAAAGGCGAATTATTTAACA
>JAHJSK010000029.1 GCA_018830365.1 Patescibacteria group bacterium
TATAACTATTAATTTATTTTTTTTGAGATCATAAAGAGTTTTGGAAATTTTTCTTTCAATTTCTTTTTCGTCAAAATCTTTCTTAAAATTTTTTCCGAAATATTTTTTATTCCGAGCAACAACCTTTGCTAAATTCAAAAGAAAAAAAGGAGAGGACGCGCTAATCGCAACAACTCCCAACATAGCGATAGATAAAAGAATGTTTTTGGTTAATTGATTATATGCTTTAGACATATTGATTAAAAATTCGCGCATCAACTCAACTCAGCCAAAATCCTGTCGGTTAAACAAGCGATCGCTTGGATTACCGACAGGATTTTTCCAAGTTTATATAGGTTCAAATTTAGTATTTTGCTATCTCAATAATCTTATGGCTGTTCCGACAATGGCAAAAACAATACCCAGAATCCAAAAACGCATTGTGATTTGTTCCGAAGACCATCCTTTTGCTTGCAAATGATGGTGAATAGGCGCGGCAATAAAAATTTTTTTCTTTAAAAATTTTTTAGATAAAAGCTGTAAAATCACTGACCCAGCTTCTAAAACCAAAAGTCCCGCGATAATAGGCAGAAGCAAAACCGAATCAGTTAAAAAACTAACCACTGCCAAAACAGATGTCAAAGCAATAGTGCCTGTTTCTCCCATATAAAAACGGGCAGGCGAGATATTAAACCAAAGAAAAGCCAAAATAGTTCCAGTGATTACCGCGCAAAAAGCGGCTAAATTATATTGCGCTTGGGAAAAAGAAATAATACTAAAAGCGCCGAAAATAATAACGAACGCACCGCCAGCTAATCCGTCAAGTCCGTCAATAACGCCGCCAGCCCAGCAAGCGAGCATCACTAAAATAAACAAAGGAAACAACCAAAAGCCAATTTCCGCATCGCCGATGCCGGGAATATGTAAAGTGTGAAAGCCAAGTTTAAAATAAAACCACCAAGCGCCAATGGTTCCGATTAAAAAAATAATTGATAATCTTCTAATAAATTTAATCCCGCCGGCAATATATTTTCCTTTGCCAAAAATCTGTAAAACATCATCAGCCAATCCCAATAAAGCGGCCGCGCCTAAAACAGCCAAAGGAAGCCATGTTTGTTCACGTGATAAAAAATTTAATTTTTGCAACCAAAAATTACCGGAAATACTTGACAAAAAAGAAAATAAAAAAGCGATAAATATAGTGGTTACCCAAATTAAAAGACCTCCCAATCTCGGTGTTCCCACTTCTTTTCCTTTGTTAAATTTATAAAAAACAGGAACTGGTTTTCCGTCAATTGACTGCGTTCGCGCTGATTTCCGCCAAAGTTTATATTTGTAAAGAAAACGAGTTAAAAGCGGTGTCCACAAAACAGCGACAAAAAAAGAAAATACCAGCAAAAAAAAGATTTTAATTACATTAATGTGAAGGAGGGACATAGTGAATAAAACTTAAAACGCAAAGCGCAAAAGTCAAAACTAAAAACCAAAAGTTCAAAGTTCAAATCAATGTCAAATGCTTGAATGTTAAAACCTATAATGGATTTTGCTGGATCGTCCAAAGGGTGAGATTCCCCGTGGGTTGCAATTTAATGAAAATTTTAAATTTTAAAAAAATTTTGTTTTTAAATAGCCAATCAAATTTTCAATTTTTATTCTCTCCTGCTTCATTGTATCGCGATCGCGGACAGTTAAATCATTCTTTTCCAATGTCTCAAAATCAATGGTTAAACAATAAGGCGTGCCAATTTCATCTTGTGAATAATAGCGTTTGCCAATGTTGCCACGGTCATCAAAAACAACATTAAAACCATTGACTTTTAATGCGCGATAAATTTCTTTGGCTTTTTCAACTAACGCTGGTTTGTTTGCTAAAAGCGGAAAAATCGCGGCTTTAATCGGCGCAAGTTTCGCAGGAAGCTTTAAGACAATTCTGTCTTTTTCTTCAAAATAAGATTCCGACAGCGCAGCCAAAACCGTTCTGTCAGCGCCGAAAGTGGGTTCAATAACATGAGGAATGAATTTTTCATTTTTTATATCGTCAAAATATTCCAAACTCTCTCCTGAATGTTGTTGATGGCAAGATAAATCATAATTAGTTCTATAAGCAATCGCCCATAATTCGTCTTGACCAAAAGGAAACTGATATTCCATGTCTATTGTTCTTTTTGAATAAAAAGCGCGTTCTTTGTCTGGTATTTCGTGATTAAACATTTTCTTTTTATCCAGCCCAATAATATCCATAAATCCAGTCATATAATCAACCCATTTTTCAAAAAGCGCGTTCCAGTCCGCGTCCGGACTAATAAAATATTCTATCTCCATCTGCTCAAATTCATAAGTCCTAAAAATAAAATTCCCAGTCGTAACTTCATTGCGAAATGCTTTGCCAATTTGCCCGACGCCAAATGGAATTTTTTTGTTGGAAGAATTTAAAATATTTTTAAAGTTCACAAAAATTGATTGCGCTGTTTCTGGACGAAGATAAGTGATTATTCCTTCTTCTTCAACCGGACCAATTATGGTCTTAAACATTCCGCTGAACATTTTTGCTTCTGTAAATTCTCCTCCGCATTCCGGGCATTGCGATGAATTTTCCAATTTATCTGGACGAAAACGTTTATGGCATTTTTTGCATTCCACTAACTGGTCTTTAAAATTTTCAATATGTCCGCTAGCTTCCCAAATTTTCGGATTCATAATGATCCCGCCGTCAATTCCAACCATATCGTCTCTGCTATGAATAAAATATTTCCACCAAGCTGATTTAATATTGTTTTTCAACTCCACTCCCAAGGGACCATAATCATAAGAATTCGCCAAACCGCCATAAATTTCCGAGGACTGAAAAATAAATCCCCGTCTTTTGCAAAGCGAAATAATTTTTTCCATTAAATTATTCATAAATTATAGTTTACAAAAATTTTACAAAAAACATTCTTTGTTTAAATTAAATTAAAACCGCTGTCCCGGCAAACCGAGAAAGCGGTGGGTTTAAGTATGTTTATTATAGTAAATTCAAAAACCCTGTCAATCCCTCCTCCTTCTCGTCTTTTGCAAAGCGAAATAATTTTTTCCATTAAATTCATATAATTTCCCTTAATTTCCTTTAATTTCCCTTAATCTCCTTTATATTCCCTTCCCTTAATCTCCTTATTAAAATTTAGATTTTTCTCTTTCTTCTCCTGCCATTTCTATGACGCCTTTTAATGCCTGTAATGGAGTTGCCCAAATATGTTTTGCCAAACCTGAATCCATTCCATGAAAATCTTTATTTCTTTTTTCTCTAAATTCATTTACTATTATTTCTACCCATTCCTCTGTTTTTTCTTCTAAAATTTTAAAATCTTCCTCTTTAATTTCTTTTAACAAAAAAATTATTTTTTTAATGTCAAATGGGTGACAAATTTTTCGGCACAATTTTTGCGTTTCTTCTGTTGGAAAAGATTTAACTATCGCCTCAATTGCTTCTGCATGCCAATCCAAATTAATTTCTTTCTGATTTTTTTTCCGTTGATCCAATGCTCTTTCTGAAATCTCTTTAAAATCTGCATGAGAAATCGTTTCCTTTTCCAATTCCTCTAAACTCTCTCTCTCTCTGGCATTTCAGCTTCTTTTCCTTTTTTAAAAAAATCTTTGGTTATTTCTGACATAGTTTTTAAATTTTTAATCCAGAATATTTTCTTAATGTTTTTAATGTCGCCTGCACAGACGCGTTGTCTGCGTTTAATAATTTAATATTTTTAAATTGCTCTGCTAATTTAGTAATTACCTCGTCCGCCCATGAAAGCGCAAGCGCTTCAACTCCATCAAAATACGCTCTAATGTCTGGGGCTTATTTTACCTGATAAACCAAATTAATTTTTACTGTTATTTCCTGCTCCCCGGGTTGAATTTCCGGAATGTTTTTTAAAGCAAAATCGCCACCATTTGCCATTGCTCCAGCTCCATACATTGAAGACGAAAGCATTGGAGGGAAAACAGAGTCCTCATAGATGTTGATTGGTTTCCCTAATTTAATGCCCAATTGCTGGGCGATTTTCTTGGCTTTAATCTTCGCTTTTTCAATCGCTTCTTCTCTGGCTTTTTGCCGGACCAAATCCATATCATCAACTACAAAATAA
>JAHJSK010000005.1 GCA_018830365.1 Patescibacteria group bacterium
GCAGTTATGAGAATGCCGGAGACCCCGATCTCTGATTATTTGATATCGGCAATTTGTCAATTTGCCAGAGGCCCGTCCTCTAACTAACCTCTGACTAATTTTAAAATTTAGTTTTATCAGAGGTCGGGCCTCTAATTTTTTCAATTTCTGTTTTAACAGTACCATCTGAAAAATATATTGTCACGTACTGGTCGCTATATTGAAGCTGAGGATTTTTTGCATAAAACAAAATTTTGTTCCCATATCTGTAAGAATCGCTTTTTACAATCACAACAGATTGATTGGTTGTTGGCTCAACAGTGTTCATTGGAATAATTTGATTTTCTGTCAAAGTTGGAGATTTGGCAGAATCTGGAACAAAAAAATCTATAAAATATAACGAAATTATCCATAAAAACGTTGACAATAATACAAAAATTATTGAAAACAAAAATATAAATAATATAAATTTTAATCTTGAATGCTTAACATCTTCTTCTCTTTTTTTCTTTACATAATTATCCATAAAAACGTTGACAATAATACAAAAATTATTGAAAACAAAAATATAAATAATATAAATTTTAATCTTGAATGCTTAACATCTTCTTCTCTTTTTTTCTTTACATAATTATAAATTAAAATTAAACCAATCAATGTAAAGATATTACCAAGACCTATTAGCGCATATTTTTTAAACTTTTGAAAACATATCAAGCCAACAAGCCCTCCAGCAACAAAAGAAGAAATACCCACAATTAATAGATATAAAATAAATATAATAACCAAAGGATTATTTATTGTCCACAAAATAAAAGAAATTTTAAATGGCCTGCCTTTTTCCATCCATAAATCTTTTGTTAATAAATTAGATGGGGCATTAATGGTTATTTTGGTATATTCTGCTTCTCCTTTCCATGGATTTTTGTTTCCATAGAATTTTTTTAATTCCGGAGAAATAAATTTTTCAAATCCTCCTTCGTTTACAAAGCCAGCCTGACCAGTTGCTGAGTCAACCACATATAAATCATCCCGTATCAACGCTGTTATCGTAAAACCGTCTTTGTTTTTGTTGACATAAGAATAAGAAGAAACGCAAGTTTCATCTATTTTTTGAAGCAAAGGTTTAAAGTCTTCTATTTTTTCTAATTCCCGCGAAGAAGTCAGGTACTCACCATGATCAGCATGATAATATGTTAGTACTGTTCTTAATTGATCTATGGCAGACACACATCTCCTTCCTCTTGCTCCACTACGCGCGCTTGTTCTTTCTATAAAATAACTTATCTTAGTGTAATGCTTTATTTCTGAAAAAATTTCTGGTTTAACATGATCTAAAACCCGAATTACAATGGGTATTTTTGTTTCTCCGTAAGCGCTAGTAAGGATTAAAGGATAATAAATTTTTGAGCTTGGGAAAGTTATCAAAATTCCTCTTTGTCCATTATTTTCTTCTATATTCAACCCTGGAGTAATCCAAGAAACCACAAAACTGTAATCTTTTTCTATGTAAGAATTCAACTCCGTAATACTGCCTTGTTTAATGTAAAATCCTTTTTGGGAAAAATAATCATAAATAGCTCGGCTGTTTTTTGCGGTTATAACTTCAGCAATCATCCCTGCTTTTTCTATATGAGCCCCTATTGAAACCAAATCGCCAGAAACTATTTCGCTGTTTGACCCTCCCTGAGCGCCGGGAAAAATAAAAAGCGCAACAGAAGGAAGTGTCCAAATTTGACCAAGTAATCCCGCGTAATACGAAGTCGCAAGGCGTTCAAAAAAATTAATTTTTGCTTTTGACATTACATCGTCTCCAAAAAAAATTGGCGGTTCGGAAACAATATCTACTTCTATCTTTTCCGGCTTGTTTGGAATAGGCATTATCCAAGCAATATCTGAATTTTCTTTTTTAATATCAACCATAATAATCAATTTTTCTATGTCTTTTTCATAATTGATAAAAGCTTGCTGACTGTTTTCAGCCACCCATGCCCAATCGCCATCAGGCATTGGTCTAATCACACCGCCATCAGCGCCAACCGATAAAGGCAAAATAAAAAAAGTTATTGTAAATATTAAAGAAAAAAATTTGTTTTTTGTGTTCATGTTAATTTTTGCATTAGCCACAACAAAATCCGCAAAAAATTGTTATTAAATTTTTTGCGCTTGTTTCGTAATACTGGCAAACTCATCAGCTTTTAAAGAAGCAGAGCCCACCAAAACCCCATTGATTTCCTTTTCTTTCAAAAAATCAAAGGCGTTTTGAGAAGTAATGCTGCCTCCGTAAATAATAGAAATATTTTTTCCGATTTTTTGATTAAAATTTCGGGCAATAATTTTTTTTAAAAATAAAATATTTTCCAAAGCCTCAGAAACCGAACAAGGACCGCCCGGACCAATGGCCCAAATGGGCTCGTAGGCAATAATTAAATTAGCGAGTTGGCGGTTAGACAAACCAATAATTTTTTTTAAACATTTTTCCAATTGCTTTTTCAAAACTTTTTTTGTTTGCCCTGCTTCTCGTTCTTTTTTTGTTTCGCCAACGCAAAGAATAGCTCGTAAATTATTTTTTAAAACCACTTCTACTTTTTTATTTATCATTTCATCTGTCTCGCCAATATGCTGTTTCCGCTCTGAGTGGCCAAGTATGACATATTGACAGCCCAAATTTTTAAGCATTGATGGTGAAATTTCGCCCGTGAACGCTCCTCTGTTGGTTGACGAATTTTCCCAAAAACAATCTTGCGAGCCTAATTTGATATTTGATATTTGTGATTTGATGTTTGGCAAATAAACAAATGGCGGGCAAATTACCACCTCTGTATTTTTTATATTTTTTATTGATTTTTTGATTGAATTAAAAAGCTGCTTTGCTTCTTGCAAAGTCGCGGGATTCATTTTCCAATTAGCAACAATTATTTTTTTCATCATTTTTTTATTAATGGCAATTACATTCTCAAATAAAGCGCGGCTTTTTCCGGCTCAATAGTTGAAATTTCTATTCCAGCTCCAAGCTCAAAGCCCGCTTGTATAGAAGTTCTGGGTAAAATTTCAAAATGCCAATGATAATAAGAATAGTCTTTGCCATCGCAGGGAGAAGTTCGCAAAAAGAAATTATAAGCCAAGTCTCCTAAGGTTTTCCTTAATTGAGACAAAATGACCTGAAAAACCTCGCTTAAAGCGATTTTTTGTTCCTCATTTACTCTTTCAAAATAACTCAAATGTTCTTTGGGATAAATTCTAACATGAAAAGCCATTCGCGAGGCAAAAGGGCAAAGCGCTATAAAATCATTGTTTTCAAAAATAATTCTGTCGCCCGCTTCTTTGTCCCACTTCAACATTTCGCAATGCAGACACTTTTGATGAAAATCCCAGTATCTTCGGGAGCCAATCAAGCTTTTTTGAATATCTGGATCTATGACTGGAATAGCCATTATTTGAGAATGAGGATGGCTGATCGTGGCTCCTGCTGACTGGCCATGATTATGAAAAATAGAAACATAATTTACAAATTTTTCATTCATCAATTCTAAATATCTTTCCTGATAAGCGTCAAGAACTTCTTTAATTTCCGCAATTGAGAATTGAGACATATCCTGCAAATGATCTCTGGTAACCACTACTTCATGAAAGCCAATGCCGTCTATTAGGGAATAAGGACCTTCTGCCCGCTCTCTTAAATTTTCTCCAGGCATTACAGCGGGAAATTTGTTGGGAATAACTATTAGTGTCCAGTCTTTGGGCAAAGATTCAAATCGCTCTATTTTTTTGCCTTGAGAAAAAATTAAAACTGGCGCGCTGGCAATGTCCAAAGAACAAAAAGGGCATTTTTGCTCTGTTTCTTTTTTTTGTTTTCCATTGTTCTTTTTTTTCTCAAACTTAAAATCTTGCGGCTTTTTTGCTCTGCCAGTGGCAATCATTACCCAGTCCTTGCTTTCCAAGTCAAAACGCAGTTCTGATAAATTTTTTTTAATTTTATTATTGTTCATAGTTGTAGAAAAAATAATATATCGCCAGCGCTTTACAAAACATTACTTTTAGCGGGTTAGCCAAAAATAAACCCCTCACCTTTTGACAATTATTAAAAACCATTTACGACATATCAAACAATTTACCTTGAATGAAAAACAAAAGGTGAGTGGGTAAACCCCACTTAAATGTCCGTAGTTTATTCTAACAATTTTTAAGCTAAAATTAAATAAGAACTTAATTTTTTATACAAATCTCTAAAATTTGCAGCGAAATCTTCAACAAATTTTTTGCTCTCAAATAAATTTTCAATATCGCTTTTAAGGTGGCTTAAATTCAGCTTCATTGCTTTTTCGTCTAATTTTTTAAAAATTTCTTTTTCATCTGAAATTTTAGTTAATTTTTTTAAATAAGCTGAATTTGGTTTAATTCCTTTTCTGAAATACCAAATTAAGTCATACCAATCTCTGCCTTTAAATATTATTTTATCTTCCTTGCCTTTAAAAAATATTCTAAAAAGAATGGCGTTTATTTTCCCAGCCATCAAGCTCGGTAAATCATAATTTTTTACAAAAAAGCTAAAGCCATCTTGCAAAATGGGCGTTTTCTCTAATCCAAACGGGGTCTTATAAACTTTTTCAATTTCTATTTTAACATATAATTTATCGGTCTCGCCTAATTTAGAAAGTTTTAAAATTTTTAAAATAGGAAATTTTAAATAAATTTTTTCTCCTTTACCCTTGATACTGATTTCTAAATCCTTGTATTGTAAATTTTTTTTGAAATACTCTTTTATTTTTTTGACTAATTCTTTTTTGTCTATTTTTTTTAAACTATCCAAATCTAAGTCCTCAGACAATCTATTTAATCCATAACAAAATCTCAAGCAAGAGCCACCGGTAAAAATTAAATCCTGATATTTTTTTTGATTATAAAAAAATTCTAAAATAAAAAGCTGGAAATATTCCTTGAGATAATTTTTAACAACCCCATTTGTTAATCCTTTATTTTTTAATTCTTGAACTTTTTTTTCCAAATTTTGAATCAACATATTTTTTCCAAATTTTTATATAGGCTATTAACCCTATATAATCTGCGTTCGCTCGGAAATGAAATTAAAATTTCATTTCGCTCGCTTCACTTGATTATAAAAATTAAACATTTTTTTATTTTTTGAGAGATTAATATATTTCAACAACTCCTCTAAGTCCTTTTTATTTATTTCATCTAAATTTAATCTCATTTCTTCAATTTCTTTTGTGGAAAATTCTTGAAAATTATTTTTTTTTAAATAAACAAAATCAAAAAGCGACTTGGCTTTGCTGGCAATTAAAATTTTAAATTTTCCAAAATTAATTTCTTTAAATCCTAAAAATAATTCTTTTTTGAGATTGTAATAACGAAAAACGCCAAAAAAATTTTCGAAACCACGGGTGGTCTTGCTTGTTATTGAAGTCAAACCATAAATTGCTTCGGTTAAAATATTATATTTTTGCAAAACATATTCTCCTGACAAATAAGAAGGCCGCAAAAGTTTGTTAGCAATAAATTCTTGATATAAAGTTGGTTCTTTTTCTTTAAGAATATATTTTTCCGTAACATATAAACCATTTTTTAATTTTTTAATCAAACCTTTTTTAATCCAATTTTGGATATTTTTATCAAAAGAAAAATCACTATTGTCCTGAAATAATCTTAAATTTGCCTTTGTGAAGCAAGGCAGTTCTTCAAATTTTTTAAATATTTCTATTTTCATATATTTTCCTTGAATTACGAAATGCTTTAAGTTTGGAGAGTCCCGACCTCTTTTAACCTGTCTGCCGACAGGCAGGTCTGTTTTTTATCCAGTTTTAGAGAGGTCGGGTCTCTTGAAATCTTGCATTTCGTAATTCAAGGATATTTTTGATATTCTGAATTTGGGTAGTTTAACTACCTATTTCCAAAATAACACCAGGTATGCAATTTTTCTCTCCGAGAAAAATTGCATTGGCGACTCGCCTCGCTTCGCGGGCGAAGCGAGGATGTAGTAATAGGATAATTAATTTGCCCAAACAGCTTGCTTGCCCCACACCAAAAATTTTGGTGTTTGGGGTTTGCTTTCAAAATACTTTGTATTATCGGCACTCGCCTCGCTTTTCGCGGGCGAAGCGGGTCGGAAAAACAAAAATTTACCCCAGTTAGATATTAAATTATCTAACTACGGGGCAAGTTTTGGTTTTCCCTCGCTTCGTTTGAAAATAAATACTTTCCGATATGATAAATTAAAAAAGAAAAAAGGGGGTAGCTGTAAAATAGCGTTTTGCGCGCAAAGAAACATTAAAAATTCTCTGAAAATCCAACGGAGAAAACAAGCAAACTCTTTTTGCTTGGAGAAGTCAAATACCTAAATGTCAAAGGTTTTAGTCATACAACCCTACGGGGAGTCCGCTTTGCGTCCAGGGATTTTGCCTGCCTGCGGCAGGCAGGCCTGCAGGGATTTCATTTGGCATTTGAACTTTGGAATTTGGATTTTTGCCAAAGTTTAGTTATGCCTTATTTTTTGAATCATAACAAATTATACAACAAACCGCAGTTCTGATAACTTTTTTTTGGTTTTGTTGTCGCTCATAGCGAAAAACTACATTTTCAAGGTAATTATACTAATTATTTTTATGGACACAATGTATTTTCAGGTTCCGGGGATTTCCGACAACAACATTGAAAACAGATATCCCAATGATTGCCTTCGTATTTATAAATATCTCCGTAAATATCTTTGCCATAAAAATCTTTACAACCAGTAAAATAGTTTTTAAATTTTACTACCTTAGACATTTTATCTACAGACGGTGAAAGTTTTTTAATTCGATTAATGATAACGTTATTTAAATCATTTGTTGGGTTTAAATCAATTTTATAACCATTACTATGACCATAATAGCCTGTGGCGTGGCCAGCTTCTGTTCCTCCGGTTATGAGTAAATTGCATCCCCCGCAATTATCAAAAAGCAACATGACGCCTTGAATAGTGGTTTGTTTTAAGCCGTCAAGGCAAATTTGCCGATCAAAGAGCGCAGCATCATTTTTATCAATACATTCTTTGTTTTTGTTAACCGCGATTTTATTCCCGCTGTTATCTTTTAAGCATTTGCGAATTTTGATGTCCGTAGGGTCAGTTATTATTTCATCAAAACATTTAAGGATTTCGGTATCGCCACTTGTCCCCCCTCCATTTGTATCCTCTTCCCAATATTCTTCTGGCACTGGCGGCAAACCTCCTGGTTCATTATTTTCTTCAGGAGGAAATCCAAGCCCTCCGCGCTTTTCAAATGGATTTATGCCGCCGACAAAAGTTTTACTAATAGGACATTCAATTTTAAACCAGCCCTTTCCAAATGGGTCTTTCCATTCCGTAACACCGAGCGCGTTAAGAACAGAGCCAATAAGAATCCACGCGCAATAAATTAAAGCCAAGCCTAAAACCGCGTAGATAATCATTTTTTTTACTTTGCCCGGCATTTTCGGGTCCTGTCCAGCGGTAAAAAGCAAAACACCTGCAAGCACAAACACAAAAACCGCTAACCAAGGCACAATTTTAGAGTAGACAATTTCAATAAAATTATCAAACATCACGAAAAAATGACAGAGCTGACAGCGTTCAGTGAGGTCTACATCGCCATCGTTATTAAGGTCATAGCCACAAGGAATAAAACCTTGATAAAAATTTGTTCCAATTGTTTCTCCTTTTGTCACATCGCCAACCTCATATTTTTTATTTTCGTCAGCCAAAGCAAAAACAGAAAAAAACAAAAAACACGAAACAATTAAAATTAAAAAATTTTTAGACATAGCTCGGAATTGTAGACAATATTAAAATTATAATATCCAGCACCCATTTATCCCCAACAGCCATTGACAGGGTTTGCTGGTTTGCTATACTGATAATGTGATAACACTCTGGAGTGTCTTTCGGGACAGCTCCAGATTTTTTATTGGCTGATTTCTGCTTTTAGCTTGCGTAAATCAATATATTTGGCTCGCTCCAACAATTCTTTTGAGATATGACCTCTAGTGGACATTACGATAATCCGCTTTCTCATCTTTTTTATTCGGTCAATCGGCGTGGCAAAATCGCTGTCTCCTGAAATCAAAACGGCAGTATCGTATTTGTCTTTTGTATCATCCATCTCAAACGCAAGTTCTATATCAAGGTTATTTTTCCAGTGATAACCGCCTTCGTGGTTTTTAATTTTCTTTATGACTTTCGTGCGGACAATATAACCGTTTATTTCAAGCATATCCAAAAACTTTGACTGCTTGGTGTTGTTCTCATCCCTGCCACTGTAGACAAAACACTTTATATCGCCGCCGCATTCTTTTTTAAAGTAGCTCATCAGCTTTTCATACGAAAGTTTCCAGCCCAAAGTTTGCTGGGAATAAAACACATTCTCGGCATCTATAAAAACATAAACCTTGCCTTTTACAAATTGGTGTAGCATAGAAATATTTTTTACTTTATCAAGTTTTTGTAATTTTTGCCACATCGCCAACCTCATATTTTTTATTTTTGTCAGCCAAAGCAAAAACAGAAAAAAACAAAAAACACGAAACAATTAAAATTAAAAAAATTTTAGATATTTTTTGCATAATCTAATGTAAGCTCCCACACTTATTGATATGGAATAATGTCTGGGGCTTACTTATTTAACTCAGCAATAAAATTATTCCAACCCAAAACAGTTGCGTTGCTTCTGTTTTGTTTTTCAATTCCTCCATACACCAAAACAAGATTAGTAAAAATATTCTTTGAAATTTTTTGCAAATAATTCAAACTATCAAAAAAATCATTATTTATTGTTTTGCCGGACTTTATTTCAATAGCGTATTTTTTTCTTTTATTTTCATACAAACAATCTATTTCATGTCCTGATTTATCCCGCCAAAAATAAATATTCAATGACAAACCTTTATTATATTCGTTTTTTATTATTTCTGAAATAATAAATGATTCAAACAGCCCTCCTTTAAACGGGCTAATGTCTAATTGATCTTCGCTATTTATGTTTAACAAAGATGCCGCCAACCCAGTGTCGTAAAAATATATTTTCGGCATTTTAATCAACCGTTTGCTGAAATTTTCATAATAAGGATACAATAAAAAAATAATATAACTTGCTTCTATGATGGAAATCCACCCCTTAATAGTATTGTGGCTTACTCCGCAGTCATTAGCCATTGAAGACAAATTTAAAATTTGCCCAACTCTGCCCGCGCATAATTTAATAAATTTCTGAAACAAATTTAAGTCCGATATATTTTTCATCATCCGAACATCTCTTTCAATGTAGGTTTTTATATAATTTTGATACCATTCAGCCGCGTCAATTTTTTTTTCGTAAATAACTGGGTACAGACCGTCAAGCATTAAGCGATTTAAGTTAGCGCGTTTTAATTTTTCACTTAGCTCGTCCGCGCTCATAGGCAAAAGCGTAACAATTGCCACTCTGCCAGCAAGACTTTGATTTATTTTTTCCATTAATAAAAAATTTTGCGACCCAGTTAAAATAAACTCGCCGGATTTTTTATTCACATCCACTATTTCTTGTATATATGAAAACAATTCAGGAGCGTTCTGCGCTTCATCTATAATCACTCCCTTGTTATAGGTCTTTAAAAATCCCTTGGGGTCTTTTTGCGCAAAAGCTCTGGTATCTAAATTTTCCAATGATAAATATTTTTTATCAGGGAATATTTTTTTAACCAAGGTAGTTTTTCCCGATTGCCGAGGGCCAGTTAACGCTACCACGGGATAAGTTTTGGATAATTGTTTAAATTTTTTTTCCAATAATCTGTGTATATACATAACGCAAGTTTAGTTATTATAATTTAAGATTATACAATAATGGACAAATTGTCAATCAAATTTACAATTTGTCCATTATAGAAATCGCCAAAAAGCTCGGCGATCCACAAATTATTAACTTTTCTCTATTTGGCTCGGAGGCAAGGACTCGAACCTCAATTAATAGGGGTCAGAATTTATTGTCATGCTTCACCCCGCCAAATTTTTTATTCACAACCAAAACTGCCGGGCCTGGACTCGAACCAAGATATATAGCTCCAGGGGCTATTGTCCTACCAATTAGACGACCCGGCAGCTTTAGTAATGAACTTTTGAAAAGCATTTCCGCCATGCCAACTTTTAATTTCCACCTCTCTATTCCTGGCAAATTCATAACTATTATACTCCTCAAAATATATAAGTTGCCAAGGACTACCAAATTTTGTTGAGTATACATCGCCATTATTATGCCTCTCTAATCGAACCGAAGGCAATAATTTTGTTATCCCTACATAATATTTTTTCTCTTTATTTTTCAA
>JAHJSK010000030.1 GCA_018830365.1 Patescibacteria group bacterium
TTCTTTGGGATTGTTGGAAATTTCAAGCTCGGATAAAAGATTAACGAATTTTAATCTGCCAATTCCAGAATGATTAGTTTTTCTAAAATCAAATTCTGTTTTAAATCCTTGTTTTTCCAATTTTTCTATTGAATTCAAAAAAAGTTTTTTAATTTCAGAAAAAGAGAGCCCCAAATTATCAAAGTCCAAATCCTCGGAAAAACGATCTAAATTGTAAAGCAACCGCAAACTGGTTCCGCCAATAAAATTTAATTTAAAACTTTTTCTTTGGGAATATAAATAATTCAAAAATTGCGTTTGAAGATATTCTCTGATAATCGCCCTCTTTTTTTCTTTGGGAATTCCTATTTTTTTTGCCATTTCTAAAATATTTTCCCAGTTAAAATTAATTTTTGGCATAGTATTTTTTAATTTCTAAAGCTATTTTTTGAATTTTTTTATTTTTAAAAATTTTGCTCATCTTTAAAAATTTTGACCAATTAAAATCTTTATCAAATTCAAACCTTTCTTCTTTAAAATCAGAAAGAATGATAAATCTTTTTAAATTAAAATAAATAAAATCAAGCAATGCTTTTTCCGGCAAAGCGATATTGTAAAAAGCGTATTTTTCTTCAACCTTAATTGTTTGCCAGCCCCAAAAATAATCTTTTTTAATGTGATGATAAAAAAAATCTCCAAAATGCGTTTTAAATCTTCTGGAAGTCAGAGGCGTTATTAAAGTAACCATCTGGGGAATATCAGGAATAATTCCATAATAATTTAAAGCGACTTCCATGCTTATATAAGAAGGCGAATAAATTTTATCCGCTAAAATAAAATGGTCTTTCAATTTTTTTTCCGGAAAAAAATAAAGACCTTTTTTTATTCTAATTAGATTTTTGTTTTTAACCCAATTGAAAGCGTCCAATTTTAAAGTTTGAAAATTGCTTTTTGGAAACCATTTCAGAATATCGGAAAAAGTAAAAACAGGATAATCAATGATTTTTTTTCTTAAGTCCTCAAATTTCATATATTTCAGTTTGTTATAGTAAAATATAACCTTTTGAAATCATTATACAAAACTTCAAAATTTAACGCCAATTTTCCAAACACCTTTTTCTCTAAAAGCGGGAATGCTTTGGCGACGGCTGGCGTTAAGCAGGGCTGAAGCGGATTTATTATGTTTTTTTGTATATTCGGAAAGAGTAATAATTTTTTCTCCTTTCAAATAAGCAATTCTTTTATGCAATGATTCAGTAATGGCCATCGCGATAATTTTCTCCATTGTTTTGGAATTTTTGTTTTGGCGATAGTCATTAAACGATTTATAGTATTGTTGTTTTTCTTTGTCGCGAATAATAATCATTGGAAATCCAAGACATTGAAGTTGAAAATTTATTAGTACTCGGCCAATACGGCCATTGCCGTCATTAAATGGATGAATGGTTTCAAAATCCAAATGAAACTTGGCAACTTTATCAATAAAATAATCAGACAAATTGCCAGCGTATTCCAAAATAGCAGATTCAATCATTCTTTCAACATGTTCCGGGGCTGGGGCAATATGCGTTCCAACTCGGACATATTCGCCAGGTTTTCTGAACCGACCAGCGATATTATCGTCAATTCCGTTGAGCAACATTTGATGCAAAAACAAAATAATTTCTTTACTTAATTCTGTTTCTTGCGACTTATTTTTTATGTGTTCAATAACCCGAGCTAAATTTTTTGCTTCGTAGACTTCTTGGAGAGAAACATTACGCGACACTTCCATATCTAAAAGGATTTTTTCGGTTTCTTTAAGCGTCAGGGTGGAATTTTCAATAGCGTTGGAATTGTAGACATTTTCAGGGATTTCGGCTTCATCAATTATTGTCAAAAGCGATTCTTTGCCTTTTTTAAGAATATCATATTCGCTTTTTAGCGCTTGAATTTTATTTTTTATTGGATTGGTAACAGGCATATTTACAAATTAATTTTTACATAAATATTATAACAATTTTTTATAAAAAATCAATAAATAGTGAATTTTGACTGCAAGTGACACATTTTCACTAAAAATTGAACGCAAATATAAAAAATATAAAACAAACGCCGGCTTTTGCAGTTATGGGCGAAGTTGGATTGATTCTGCTGTAATGCTTCCATCGGGATTAATCTTGCCATTCACTGTAATTGTTTTTCCAACTTCTAAATCATTTGAGGTTCCGTTAATAAATTTGTCGATTTTTGAAGAATCTGAATAAAAAACAATTTTTGAGCCGTTATCGTGAAGTTTAATTTGCGCTGTTTTTTGCGCGTCTTGGCTGTCAATTTCAGCAATAAGCGCGCCTACTTTTATTTCTTGTCCATCTTGAACATTGATGCACGCGATATCGCCACCTGCCTTTGATTTAATATCTACTTGATTGGTAGCAGAAACTTGGCCGCTTCCAGAAACAGAAACAATAAGCGCGCCTTTTTGAGCTTGGACAAGAACATAGCGAATAGCATTGTTGTTATTGAAAATTTTTGTGTAGCCAAAATAGCTGCTACCGATAACAACAATTAGGACTATACTTGCAATAAATTTATGCTTTATTAACCCTGTTAAAAATTTAGCGAAATAATTATTTATTTTTTGGTTTATGGATAACATGCTTTTTAAAAAAGTTGTAAATGTTTATGCGCAAAATTTCTATTGGAGTCAATTACGTGCGCAAATAGTTTTGAGAGCATAGTCCAAATAATATATTATTCCCTGAATTGCGGAATTTAAGATTTCAAAAAGTTTTCCTTTTTCCAATTACAAATTACAAAGTACAAAGTACTCAAATTTTGAGCGAAGCGAAAAATTTATGTGGCACGCTAAGCGTGCCAATAACAACGCTAAGCGTTGTGCCCTCGAGAGGATTCGAACCCCTATCACAAACTCCGCAAGTTTGCATTCTGTCCATTGAACTACGAGGGCATTAATATTGTAAATTTAAAATTGGAAATTGATAAAAGAAAAAATTTAAACGGGTAAATTAAAAACCAAGATATTGGATTTCTTCCTCTAATTTAATTTTAAATTTTCCTATCACTTTTTTCTTGATTATTTTAATCAATTCCAAAACATCATTTGCTTTTGCCTGTCCCGAATTGATTATAAAATTTGCGTGTTTTTGAGAAATTTCCGCTCCCCCAACCTTAGATCCTTTTAAACCGCATTTTTCAATAAGCCAGCCAGCTGGAATTATTTTTTTTTTATTAAACTCTTTTAACTCTGGGAATTGTTTTACTAATTCATGGCTTGCAATTTTTGACTCATAATTTTTAAAAACACAACCAGCAGAAGGAAAATTTAAAGGATGATTTTTTGCCCGATAATTTAAATTATCGCAAATTCTTTTTTTAATTTTCTCTTTCTCGCATTTTTTAAGTTTAATTTCCACTGAAAGAATTATTAAATTGGGGTTTTGCTTAAAAATGCTGTTTTTATATTTAAACTCGCAATCTTTATTATTGAAAATTTTTATCTCTTCTTTTTTAGCGTCAAAAACCTGAACTTTTTTAACTAATTGACTAATTGAACTTCCGAACGCTTCAATGTTTCCTCTTACTGCTCCGCCCATTGTTCCCGGAATCCCAGCTGCCCACTCCAAACCAGTAAGTCCTGTTTTCATTGAAGCATTAATCAATTTTTCTAATTTCATCCCTGCTCCAACAATAATTTTATTTTTTTGAAAATTGAAAATTGAAAATTGATCACTAATCCTTCATATCCCTCGTCTGCCACCAATAAATTGCTCCCTCCTCCTAAAATAAAAAATGGGAGCTTATGTTTTTTCGCCCATTTTATCGCCTCTATTAATTTTTCATTGGTGTTTATTTTTAAAAAATATTTTGCCTGTCCGCCAATCTTAAAGCTTGTATAATTTTTCAGCAAAACATTTTTTTGTAAATTTTTTAACATTTTTTAAATTTTAGTAGAATTTTGTTATGATAGATTTTCATATATAAATCCCTCACCTTTTTCTCGAAGGAAAAAGGTGAGGGGGTAAAGTACGCGCAATAACTTGCTAACTCCATTATACAAAAAATGTAAGTATTTTGCCAACCCAGCCGATAAACACAAGTTGCTGTGTTTTATGTTTTTTTAAGAAGCTAAGAAGCTAAGAAGCTGCCCCGGCATTCTTCCTTCCAATAATATCACATCGCCAGAATAACAAAATTCTTTTATTTTTTCAAAAATTTTTTTGGGACTTTCAATAAATAAAATATTTTCTTTTTTCATTCCATTACTAATTGCTGAATCTCTGATTTCTCTAAATTTGTCTTTGGTAATAATTATCGCAAGAGCGCAATTTTCAGCGATTTTTTTACCGATTATTTGGTGAACTTGCTTTGACGCTTTGCCGAGCTCAATTAAGCAAGGCATTACAATTATTTTTCTGCCACTCCATGTTTTTAAATACTCCAAATGAGCAACTACTCCGTCCGGATTGGCTGAATAAACAGCGTCAATAATGTTTAAACCATCAATCCCCTTTTTAATTTGAATTCCCGGGAATTTATTTTCAATTTCTTGACAAGCTTTTTCAATTTCTTTTTCGCTCATTCCCAATTCTCTGGCAACCATTTTCGCTCCCTCAATATTTTCCAGTCCCTGCAATTTGACATTTTCGCCATAAATAAATTTTTTAATGTCTGTTTTTTTGTAAAGTTCTAAGCAATATTTATTTTTGGCATTAAAAAAGGCCATTCCATCTGCTGGCAAGCTGTCAATTAATTCTTCTCCGCCTTCGGCTGATAAAAGATTTTTCATTGAACCAAAAATAGCCAAGTGCTGTTCGTTAACTCCTGTCACAATTCCAATTTTTGGTTTTATTATTTCGCAAACTTCTTTTACTTTTCCTTTTTCATAAGCGCCGATTTCACAAATAAAAACTTGATGGTTTTCATTTAAATTATTCAAAATCGTCTGTGCGATGCCAATTTCCGCATTAATATGTTTTTCAGTTTTCAATACATTAAATTTTTCCGATAAAATTGTCGCTAAAAATTCTTTTGAAGAGGTTTTGCCATAACTGCCAGTAATTCCAATCACTAAAAGATTTTTAAATCGCTCTCTTTTCCTTTTTGCTTTTTTCAGAATTCTCTTACATAAAATTGCAGTCGGTATTTGAAAAAGCAAAACAATAAAAGAAGAAAATAATGGAACAGAAAAAATGAAAATTAAAAA
>JAHJSK010000002.1 GCA_018830365.1 Patescibacteria group bacterium
CCCTGTTAAATTTCCTTTCAGAAATTTTACTTTCAGTAAAATTATTTAACAGGGTAAAGGTCGAAATTTAACAAAAAAATTAACAGGTAGGACATTTCTAAATTGCTGGGGGTAGGACATTTCTAAATTGCTTTGACACTCTCGCAAATAATGTGTCAAAGCCATTTAGTTGTCTTGCAAAGGGTCTTATAAATTTCGAATCAAATTCGAATGTTTAAATTTTAAAATTAGAGCATTCATGGACGCCCTCAAACAGACTCCCCGTAGGGTTGATTATGAATTTTAAAATCAGAGCATTCAAAATTCGTAATTCATAATTCATGCTTCATAATTCATACTTCAAAATTCGTTCAAATTTTTTTCTATGTCCCTGAAACTTACTTTTTGCTCGTCAAAATAAATTTCCACTTTTCCTAAAGCGCCGTTTCTATGTTTAGCAATAATAATGTCAGCGATATTTTTTCTTTCTGTTTCTTCCCTATTGCGATCTTCGCGATAAATAAATAAAACCACATCAGCAGCTTGTTCAATAGTGCCGCTTTCACGAAGGTCAGATAGCCGAGGAATTTGAGGAGATCTTTGTTCCACTGCCCGAGATAATTGAGAAAGCACTAAAACCGGCACATTGAGTTCTTTGGCTAATGCTTTTAAAGCGTTTGAATTTTCCGTTACCTGCTGAACCAAAGTTAAATTGGGATTTCTTGCTCCCATTAATTGCAAATAATCAATAACCAAAAGTCCCAAACCCTTATCAGCCTGCAGTCGCCGCGCCATCGCTCTCATTTGCAGAATGTTTGGACTTGCAACATCATCAATAAAAATCGGCGCTTCGGATAAGACCCCCATTGCTTTCTGAATTCTTTCAAAATCATTTTCAAAACCATCGTCAGATAAGCGGCCTGTCCGCAGTTTCCATAAATCAATATCGGCCTCGGCAGAGAGCAATCTGTCAACAACCTGATCCGCGGACATTTCTAAACTAAAAATGCCAACTGGTATTTTATGCTCGCACGCGATATTGCGAACAATGTCTATTGCCATTGCTGATTTTCCCATACTAGGTCGGGCCGCTAAAATTATCAAGTCGGATTTTTGCAATCCCGCCAAGATATTGTCCAATTTTCTAAAGCCCGTTGGAATTCCTCGCAATCCCCCTTTTTGCTTGGAAAGTTCGTCAATTCTTTTAAATGTTTCTTCTAATGTATCTTTTACAGGAACAAATTTTTGCGCCAAAGATTTTTGCGCAATACGGAAAATTTTTTGCTCGCTTTTGTCTAAAAGCGCGTCAACTTCTTCTTCTTCGTTGTAGCCAAGTTCATTGATTTCATGACTGGCTGAAATTAAATCTCTTAAAATTCTTTTTTCCTGAATTGTTTTGGCGTAGTCCAAAGTATGGCTCGCAGTAGGAACAAAATTTACCAAAGAAGCCAAATAACTGGCTCCGCCAATTTCTTCAAAAAGTTTTTTTTCTTTTAGCCGAGTGGAAATGCTTAAAATATCAATCGGTGTTTTTTGAATAAAAAGTTCTTCCGCCGCGCTATAAATTTTTTGATGCGCGGTATTATAAAAATCATTGAAAGTTAAAAAATCAACCACTTTTAAAATAGCTTGCGGGTCAATCATTAAACAACCTAAAAGACATTTTTCCGTTTCAATGCTTTGAGGAGGAATTTTAAAATTATTTGGATTATTGGTTGGCATAAATATAAATAAACTCAAAACGTAAAATTCAAAACTCAAAACAATAACAAACATTTCAAAGCTCAAATGTCAAAATCAACCTGCCCGCAATGCTTCGCCCGCCAGCAACGCTGAAAGCGTAGCTTCTGCGGGCTGGCATAGCGATGCAGGCGGGAACTTATCTCAAAGTTCAAAACTTTTAATTTTCAATTTTGAATTTTTTACAATGGATTTAATCATTATAATTTTTTAATCTAAAATTTCAAGGATGAGTTTTACAAAATACAAAGATTAAAGAAAAAATCCTTGTCTTTTATTTCCGCGATCGCGGAAATAAAAGACAAGGATTTTTTAATATATTTAACAAACGCCATTTATTTAAAAAAGATTGATTGCTAAATGCAGTCAATCTTATGTGTCCAACCTTTAAATTACGGTGTGAGTCGATTGACGCCTCGATAGAGAAATGTCACCTCGCGCACACTTTTAAGTCCGAGCATCACCATGAGCATGCGAGTCATTCCGAAACCATACCCGCCATGCGGAGGACATCCATAACGGAAGAAGTCCAAGTAGTATTGAATGGGCTCAGGCGAGAGCCCTTTCTCTTTGGTCTGCTTTATAAGTATGTCGTAGCGATGTTCTCGCTGCGCGCCAGTCGTCACCTCAAGCCCCTTCCAAAGAAGGTCAAAACTTTTGGTGAGATGTGGCTTGCCATCGGGTCGCATATGATAAAATGCGCGCACGATTGATGGATACTCGGTGACGAACACAAATTCATGTCCGGTTTTTTCTTGAAAGTGTCGACACAGGAGTCGTTCACCTTCTGGATCCAAGTCGCCTTTTTCGCCTCGCTCAATACGGTGACCCATTTGATCAAGGATTTCGTATGCCTCAACCATAGTTACTCGCGGAAACGGAATGTCTGGAACTACCACATCAACACCGAATATTGTTTTAATTTCCTCGCCAAACTCTTTTTTCACCGCCTGAAGCACATAACGAAGCCAATGCTCCTCAATTTGCATAATGTCCTCGTGAGAGTCAATCCATGAAATTTCAACATCAACACTGGTA
>JAHJSK010000031.1 GCA_018830365.1 Patescibacteria group bacterium
CGCTTGCGCTGATGAGCGTAGCGAAAGAGCGCTTGCGCTGATGAGCGTAGCGAAAGAGCGCTTGCGCTGATGAGCGTAGCGAAAGAGCGCTTGCGCTGATGAGCGTAGCGAAAGAGCGCTTGCGCTGATGAGCGTAGCGAAGAAGCGGGAGTAGCTCAATTGGCAGAGCATCTCGTTGCCAACGAGAAGGTCGCGGGTTCAAATCCCGTCTCCCGCTCCAATACAAACAAGGGCCGTTGGCGCAGTTGGTAGCGCGTCTCTATGGCATAGAGAAGGTCGTCGGTTCAAGTCCGACACGGTCCACCATAATGAATTTGAAAAATGTTCCACCTCGCCTTCGTTGCGCGCTCGAGCTTCCACCTTCGCACTTTGTGCTTCTGCGGACAAGTCGGCGAGTAGATTTGCGAGTAAAATCAACTACCCCGCAGCAGAACTGCGGGGTAGTTGATTTTACAAAGATGGATGAATATTTTTTTTAAAAATTTTTTGCGTTTTCCTACTTTTAGTAATTATTTTTTCTTTATATGTTTTAAATTCTTTTTGAAGTTCGTCTTTTACTTTGATTATGGCCTTTCTAAAATCATCTGCCACAGCTTCGGCTCTAATGCTTTTTCTACCTGGAAATTTTAATTGCGCTTCGGCTCTAAAAATTTTCCCTTTTTGGTGATGTAAAGTTATTTTGCCCAATTCCAACCACATTTCCGCTTTTGGCCTTTCGTTATCTTTTAAAAACCGATCTTTTTCAAAAACCTTAGCGGCAAATTTTTCCAAAGAATTTAATTTTTCTTCAGCAAATTGCTGTAATCCAGAAGACAATTTTATATTTTTTGTCTCAATTTCAATTTTCATATTTTAGATTAAAAACTCAGAGCGCAGGAGACCCGCTCTCCTGTTTTGTTCTAATTTAATTTTTTAATTTTTGATCTTCTGTCATTATGTTGTGAAAAATACCTCTTTCCCTTCTTTAATTATTCTTGTCAAAAAAGCAGATTTCGGATACTCATACTCTTTTAAAGAATAAATTAAGGGCTCTACGCTTTCTCCGTAAAGAGCAGTAGCCTCAAAAGAACTTTCATCTATAATGTTCTTCAATCTTTCTTAAGGGTTTCTTGTGAGTAAAAACTAAAATATCAATATCGCTTTTTTTTTTTGCGCTTTTCCGCTTGCCAAAGAACCAAATAAAATCATTTTGGCTATTTCCTTTTTTATTTTACTTTCTAAAAGCTTTTTTTTAAAATAATTTAGAGTTTTTAATTTTTTTTCAATAATTTTAGACATAATTGCTTCGCTCAAATTTGTTCAAATGCAAAATGCAAATTTTTGACAACATCACAAAGAATATTGCAATTTTAAAATATCGCGTTAATCATATCGTCTTAACCGCGGACACCCTCGCCTTAAATACTGCTTGCAAGTTTCTCAATTTCTGAAAGTTTTTCTTCGGAAACGCCTTTGGTAATTTCCTCAAAATAATCCGCTATAATTTTTTCCGATTCTTCTTTAACAATCTGCTGGATTTCTTCTTTGGAATAATTTTCATTAAGAAATTTTTCTAAATTTTCTTGAGAAAATTCTTTTTTTAGAGTTTCTGTCAACTGATTTTTTTTTGCCTCTCCAATCCGAACCCAAATAGACATTAACAAAACCTCTCCTAATTCTTTCACTTGCTTTATTATCTGCTCATCTGAAAAATCTAAAATCGCTAAAATCGCTTTCATTTTTTTAAATCCTTCTTCAATATTTTTTTGTAAAATTGTATTATCCATTTTGTTTTTTAATTCCCTGTTTTTCCCCATTTCTTTTCCCATTCCTTATTTTCCTTATCTTCCTTTTTCTTTCTCTTTTTCCATTCCTCATCTCTCTTTATCTCTTCCTTATTTTCCTCTTTGTATTTTTTTTCCCCTCTATTCCTAGAAATAGCCTCGGAGATTCCCATGCCCAATAAAATCGTTCCTGCGCAAAAAAGAGTGATCCCTCTAAGGTGGACTGCTTTGATAAGACAATAAAATTTGAATTTTAAGATATAAAGTAATAGATATTTAAATTATGTTTTTTTCGACATTGAAATTATTTTGTAAAATCATTTTTATTTAATTTTGATTGACGCAAAATAGATTTAAAAGTTCCTATTGGTATTTCCCTACAATTGGCTGGGATAATTACTGTTGATATTGGATTTATAAATTTTCGGTATTTAATATGACTTCCTTTTTGCGAGATAAATTTAAAACCATTTTTCTCCAATATCTTAATAATGTCCTTTGAAGAATAAAGTTTAGGCATGTTGAAATTCTCTTACTGAAATAGCTGGTTCTTTAATTTCAATCATTGCGTCTTTTGGCGCATCTTCCAAATACAAATCCACCGCCTCTTTTAAATTTTCTACTGCCTTTTCGTAAGTATTGCCAAAACTAGAAACATCAACATTGAGACACTGGGACACATAATATCTCCCTTCTTTCCATGTAATAAATGTAAGATATTTTGGATACATATATTATAATCTACCAGATAAGCAATTTTTCTCTCCGAGAAAAATTGCACTGGCGAGACCAGATATGCCCCTTAGCGGGGCACTGGCACGGCGCAATAATGGGATGATCAATTTACCCTGTTAAATAATTCGCCTTTGGCGAATTGCCCTTCAGGGCATTTAACAGGGTGAACTCAAAAATTTGCTTTCGAAATAAATCCCTCACCTTTTTTCCCGAAGGAAAAAAGGTGAGGGATAAACACTTTCCGATACAAATATAAAATTTATGATTTTTAATTTATTTTTCGACTTTTGTATTTTGCATTATAGCATACAATTCTGCAAAAATCAAATTTTAAAATGCCACTACGGCTTTTGTCGCAAAATCCTACTCTGTTTGTCCAGTAAAATTAAATTTTTTAATTCTTAACGCAGGGACTCTGCTTGAGCCAATCAATTTGGTCTCTTTTGATATTTCCAACACATTAGACAACGCCTCCACTATTGATTGGGTAAAACGAAGGTTTTTAACTGGCTTGGTTATTTTGCCATTTTCTATTAAAAAAGTTCCGTCTCGCGTCATTCCAGTCATTAAAAGATTGTGATGATGCGCGTTAATATACCAAAACCGAGTAACATAAATTCCTTTTTTTATTTTTTTAAG
>JAHJSK010000006.1 GCA_018830365.1 Patescibacteria group bacterium
AATTTTTTGAGCATTCTCAAAAACCTCCAAGGCCTTTTTAATTTTTGGATTATCTTTTATACTATTAAGTTTTTGTTGAAATTGTGTATCCATAAAATTACTTCTTCCCAAAAATTATATAGAGAATTATTTTATAATAAATTAAGCTCAATAGCAATAAACTCAAAAACGTAAAGCGCAAAAGTTAAAACTTATTTTAATACTCAAAATTTTAAATTTTATTTCCCCTAATTTTTATCGGATTTGACGTTTACGTTTTGAGTTTTGCGTTTAGTTTTGACTTTTGCGCTTTGATTTATCATTTTGCATTTTGCATTTTGCATTTTACATTTATTTATGTGCCCCCACCAGGATTTGAACCTGGAACCTTCTCCTTAAGAGGGAGCAGCTCTGCCGTTGAGCTATGAGGGCTATTTTTCATCTTATCACACAATTTATGGAAAAAGCGCCCTGATTAGCCCACTGTTCCAAATTAACATTTACCACGCCCATTGCGGCAAGAAAATATCCTACTAACATATAGGAACCGTAAATTAAGAACAAGCCAATAACTACATTTTTTATTAAATTCTGTCCTCTTGTTAAAAGACCTGGCGCGCCGCCTGCAAAATAAAACATTGTGCCACCAACCACTAACATTAAAACAGCCAAGTAAGGAACAATACTTATTAAAACAAAACTTACCACTCCATTCATTATAACAAAAAAATGGCAGAATTGGCAAGAGATGCCTTCGGATGTCCCTGATATTATTTTCCCTCCTGTTGTTGTTGCGCACTTTCCATTTTTTATTTCTCCTCCTTCCCAAATTGTTTGACCCAAACCGCACGGCACAAGTCCTTCATAGCAAACTGTCATGCGATCTCTATTTGGCGCAACACTACCAGCAGGAACAGGGGAAACACAGGTACTCAGACGATTTTTTTTAGCCGCCTTTACTTCATCTTTTGAACAACAAACAGATACCGTGTCGCTAATTTTATAATAAACAGGATAATCACGCGGGCAGGCCTCATAAGTTCCCGCGCCCAAACTTTTTAAAGGGAAAATAATGCTCCCTAAAAAAACAATAAAAAATGTAAAAAATATCCTATTCATTATTTTTCATTATATCACAATTTTTTATTATAACAAACCCCAGACATTTGGGTGTCAAAGCAATTTAGAAATGTCCTACCCCCAGACATTTGGGTGAAGTTTATTTTTGTAATTTGTGTGAGTAATTTGTAGTTGGGGATAAAATTTTCGTTAGTTTTAAAAAATTTCCATTTTTTCCAATTACCAATTACAAATTACAAACTACTCAAATTTTGAGTGGAGCGAAAAATTTATGTGCCATTTGTTCGGGGTTTATTTTTCGTTTTTTTCATTTTGCAATTTAAGGTTCAGCAAGAATAGCGTCTCCGCTCGAAGGTTGGCTTTGACCCAATCTTTTTGTTTGACATCCAACAACTCGCCCATACCGTAAAGGATATTTTTGTTAGTCAATTTTTCGAGCGAATCAATGCACTTCTGTAAAAATTCCTTAAAATTCATACCAGTCCGATCCTCAATAATTTTTTTATTAATCGGACATTCATTTTGCAAAAAATACCAAATATCAAAAATATCGCGATTGGTTTTGCCTATTCGTTCGTACATAGCGCAAAACTTGTGACTAACCATATCCTCCAGCACCATGACTTTCATTGAAATACCAAGATATGATTTTACTTCATATCTCGAGCCAAATTCACGACGGTTTATTTCCACTTTGACATTCTGGGCGCCTGGAACTTTATTATCATAAGATAAAATATAAAACAAATTAAATCGTTTTTTTTTTGCTTCTTTTATTATGCCATAATTTTCTAAAATCTTTTTTACCTGCTCAAAAACCTGATCCTCTTTTTTGGCATCAAGCAAATCAAAATCCAAGTCCACTGAAAAACGGTTCAGGTTGTAAAAAAGATAAACAGCCGTACCGCCCTTAAAACCTAAAATAGGTCCGATGGTTGAATTGGTATAAATATCTTTAAGGATTTTGATGAGAATATTTTTGTGCGTTGTGAAATTGAGCGCCATAAAATTTATCTTGTTTCCGCATTTAATGCTTCGTGATACTTTTTGACCATTTTTTCCATACGTTTATTGCCGCCATAAATGGGAAGTATTTCAAATATTTTATCCCAATTCAAAGGACCAAGATTGTCAAAGTGATAATCTTTATTTAGATAGACCACATCCAAAAATGCTCGCTCGGGAATTGCAATTGAATAATTGTCTTTACTCTCAATGCCAGCCGGGTTGATAAGAATAGCATCCTTGATCCGCTTATAAGAATACATCTGCCTGTCAGCAAAGATTTCTCTGGTAACACAAGAAACGACAAAAATCTGATTATAATACTGGAATGTAACCCCGGCTTGACCAAGCATAGTTTCCAAACTTACATAAGAAGGAGTGAATATCTTTGTTGCTAATTCGAGCTTGTTATAATTTTTATCCTTTGCGTAAAAACCTCTGCGAACACGATAAATATCTCCTTTTTTAACATAGTAATTTATTCTTACTCTAACCGCGGCAGAGTCTGTTTCGCCCCAAAGCAACATTATATCTTTGGATGATAAAACCGTTTGCTTGGAGCGTAAAATTGTTGAAAGATAAATTCCTTTTTTCATAATATAGTCCGCATATTAGTTTAAACCTTACTTCCAGTATATATTTTATATCATAACACAAAAAACGCAAGAACTTAAAAAACCTTAGAGCCAAAGTGTTTTAAAAATGGAAAGACCCCGACCTCTTTTAACCTGTCTGCCGACAGGCAGGTCTGTTTTTATCCAGCTTTAGAAAGGTCGGGTCTCTTGAAATTTTGTATTTCGGTTTCAAGGCAAAAGAGTCCAGATATGCCCCGCTAAGCGGGGGCACTGGCACAGTGCAGCAATAGGACGGCTAGTTTACACTGTTAAATAATTCGCCTTTGGCCCTACTGACAGGGCTCAATCCGAACAGTCGATTTTTTATTTTACTTAAGCACTATGCACTTTTTTTTCTTTTTCTATAATTCTCCAGAGCCTCAT
>JAHJSK010000032.1 GCA_018830365.1 Patescibacteria group bacterium
CAAAAAAGTTTTTTTGTTTTTTAAAAAAAATTACGAAGTTCAATTTAATGCCCTTGAGAGGATTCGAACCTCTATCAAAGGTTCCGGAAACCTTTATTCTGTCCATTAAAATACAAGGGCGGCATTAAAAATTTTCAATTGCGACCCTATGGGGAGTCTCGCCCCTTAAAATGAATTTAGAATTTCGAATTTAGCTGGACGCCTTTTGGCGGACTCCCCGTAGGGTTGATTTCGAATTTACCCGCCTAAATTTTTTTACCCAGTTAATTTTTTCAGAACTTTCGGATACTAAAAAAATTTTGGCGGGTGAACTCGAATGAATGAATTTTAAAATTAGAGCATTCATAATTGATTCGTAATTCATAATTCATAATTCATGCCACTAGTTTTTTTGTCTCTTTTAATGGGAATGAAACAGTGAATTTTGTTCCTACTTTTTTTATGCTTTCCACTGTTATGTTCCCCTGCATTTTTTGACAAAGATTTTTAACAATCCAAAGGCCTAATCCTGTCCCGGGTATTCCGCTTGTTTCCTGATTTTTTATCCGATAAAATTTTTCAAAAAGTTTTTGCTGTTCTTCTCCGGAAATGCCGATGCCGGTATCTTCAATGGAAAAATAATATTTATTTTTATAAGAATCAACCCATTCTTGTATTTCAATTTTGCCTTCATTGGTATATTTTATCGCGTTTTCAATTAGATTAGTCAGAATTTCCTGAAATCTATTGACATTTACTTTTATCGTCCAATTTTCCTCACTGGCTTGATAATTAAGAATAATTCCCTTGCTTTTTATTCTTATTTTTGCCGAATCAACAATTTCAAAAATAATTTTGGATGGAAAAATATCCTGCGGAGTCAAGTCCAAAACCTGATGTTCAATTTTAATAACTTTCAAAATATCATAGATCAATTCACTCAAACTTTTGGCTGAAATGGAAATTCGCTCGAGATCTTCTTTTCTTTCAACAAGAACTTTGTCCCCTATTTCTTCTTTTAGGCATTCAATATATGCCCGGATATTTGTGATAGGACTTTGCAGTTCATGAATTGCCATGCGAAAAAAACTTTCCCGCATTTTATCTAAATCTTGAAGTTCTTTGAATAATTTTAAATATTGGAAAAGCCGCGTGTGTTGAAAAATTAAAAACAAAACAAGAAAAATAGCAATAATTACCACAATGTAAGAAATTTGCGCAACCCGAGCAATCCAAATGTCAGCGTCTTGCAATGAAAGTTTTAAGCTGATTAAGGAAACTTTTTCTCCTTTTTCGTTTTTGAGCAATTTTACTGTTTTCCAAAATCTCTCGCCCTTGTTTCCCACTAAATGAGCAATATCTTGCTCTTGATGCCAAGTCAAACTTAAAGAGGGATCTGAAATTTCTTTTCCATCCTCTCCTTGTTCTTGCGAAGCGATAATTTTAAATTTATTGTCTTGATAATTTATTATTTGTAGCCCGCTTATTTCTGGAACTTGTTTTGAAATTTTATCTATTTGTTCCCGCAAAAATTCCTGGTCCGATATTTTTTCCGCAATAAATTCTCCTAAAATATTTTCTATGGCCAAGGCCTTTTTTTGAAGAACAAAATCAATATTTTTTTCAAAGGACTTAATGATAAAAATAGCATTTCCCCATAAAACCAAAGGCAAAAAAACAATCAAAAATAAAGAATATAAAATTGAAGGGTTTTGTTTTATAAACTCAAAAATTCTTTTAAAAAAATCAAACATAGAAGATAATACTTGATAATTTTCAATTTTGTTGGACGCCTTTGGGCGGACTTCCCGTAGGGTTAATTTTGAATAAATTTTCAATAACGCAATTTTCAAACGCTACGATTTAGAAATAAAATTATTTTAAAATTTTTTGCACTTGTTTTAAAATTAGATCAAAGTTTTTTGCATTTCGCCACATCTCTTTAATCTTAGCTCTGATTTCTTGATGCGAGGGATAACCAAAATCTATAGGCAATTCTCTTTGTTTTAAAATCGGATTGAGAAGCACAGTCAAGGATTCTTTGAGGACATGGATTTGGGTTTCCGAAAGACCTGCTTTTTTACATAAATCCCAATAATGCCAATGGAAAAGAAAATGCATCAATTCGTGATAAATATTAGTAATGGCCTTTTCTCTGTTTTTGGAATTACGCCAAATTATATAAAAAAAACTTTTTTCAAAACTATAAGGCGCCCTATGAAAGGTCGTAATAAAAACTTTTATAGTTTTAGAAGGGAATTTTTTGCCTACCAATATCTCTAAATCTTTCTGTAACCGAATGAAATTTACATTGTGTTCAAGCCAGTTTCTAAATTCAAAAATTTTGCCTAATCGGTAAAATTTTTTTTCCAAATAATTTTTAAGATATTTGTCATTGTAAACCTTTTTTACTGAAATATCATCAGGTAAAAATTTTTTCCAATCCACGCCGTAGCTTTTAACTGCCACTGAATTTTGCCAATTTTTAATATCGCGTTCAATATCTTCAATGAATTGAAGTTTCATAGTTTTAATTAAATAAAAAAGAGTGGAATATGGATAACTTTGAATTACGAAACTCTATTTTTTAGTTTTTATCAGAGGAACAAAAACAACCTCATTTTAAATGAAGTTTGAATAAATACAATATTTTAATTATTGAGAAAGATAAAGTTGTCCAAATAACGAGGTGCTACTACTTGAGCGCGCAAGCTAAAATAGAATAAATGTAATTGGCAAAATAGCCGCTTATTGATCTTGGAAGAGAAGTAATGAGTCCTAAACCTTGCAAAGCAAGGTCGGACGAACATTTGTTGTACAAATGTTTTAGTCCATAAAACATTTTCAGATTTCGGAATTGCAGCTCTATAATCACTCTGGTGTCATAAAGTTTTTTCTGCCAAACAGTGATAATTTTCCGCATATTTTTTCTTGGTTTAGCAAATAGAATTCTTTTGTTTTCTTGATAAAATTCCCTAGCCATTTCTTCAGAAATATAACCAGCGTCAGCAACAAACAATCCTTGCAAATCCTTGTTTAATTTCATGAACATTGTTTTGTCAGGTATGTTCCCGGGCGCAAAAGCAACAGACAAAATATTTCTATTTAAATCCGCAGTAAGATGCAGTTTTACCCCGTAAAACCAGCCTTTTCCGCCATGTCCCCAATCCGCCAATCCTTGCATTGTTTTATGATGTTTAGCGTTTTTGTTCAAGCAAACTGAAATGTCAGTTGAGTCGGTATGCTTTATTAAGTGAGAATGTTGTTGATTATTTTTGAGTAAAATTTTAAGAATCAACGAAGCCAAAACCGCGCACCGATTCATGCTCACAACCAATGTTTTATAGCTGCACTTTAAAACATTTTTAAAGTCATTCCAAATTGATTTTTTGGTTGCAATACTTTGCGTTTGCTTGTAAAGAGCAAGGGTGATTGTTTGAGGAATTCCTATTTTTAGTTTTCGACCAGTAGTTTTTTCG
>JAHJSK010000033.1 GCA_018830365.1 Patescibacteria group bacterium
CACTTATGTTTTATTTTCCTTTTCCTTGTTTGCCTCTTCCTCTTTTTCTTTTTTCTCCTCCTCTTTTTCTTTTTTTTCTTTTGCTTCTTTTTCTGCTTTTACAAACGCTTTTGCTGTATCCTTATCCCATCCCATTAATTCTGTCAATTTTTCCGCTTTTGATTTTTCCTCTTTGCCTGTTACTGTTTTTTTAGTTGTTTTCCAAAAAACATCTTTCGCCCCGCCAAAAGTGGTAGGCTTTTTCATTGCCCCTTTATAAATAGGCTTTAAAATATGTCTATAAGCTGGCCCCAATGTCTTTGATGCGAACCATCCTGCGAGTCCCCCATAATATGTTTTTGGCTTTTCTCCAATTATTTTCCCAGTTTTCTTGTCTACAACATCTGTTTCGGTTTGATAACTCCAAAACAAATCTTTTAATACTCTTCTGGTAATTCCCGCTCCCTTCCTTACGGCTTCTTTTATTTTTTCAACTTTTTTTTCTTCGGGTTCTCCCTCGGATTTTTTTTTATGTATGCCAAAAATAGGCTCGGACATTTTCCCACCCGTGAACCCGCCATGTTTAGATGTGTCTCCGCCTGTAAATCCGCCAAATTCAGCCGTGTCTTTTGAACGCTCGTCAGTATTTTTGTGCGTGCCCGTGTCTGTGCCTGCGTATTCGGGCGTATCTTTTGAACGTTCGCCCATTGATGTGTCCGCAATTTGCGATGCATTGTCAAATTCAGCTTCATCTTTTAGCATATCTTGTTTTGGCATATCTTGACGCGGCATTTCTTCTATTCCTTTTTTAAAATACTTTCCTTCTCCTGTTGACATACTTGTTGTTGATGGTGTTAATGTGCCTGCATGTTGCGAAATTTTTTTTCCTTCCCTTCTGGCATATATTCCTCCTGTTGCCGTACCTGCATATTGTTGCTCTCCAAAACCTCCGCCAATATTACTGCCATGCACTGAGCGAGCTGTGTCATCGTCGGGCGGGGGGAGCGGAGTGCCGTCGTCAGGAGGGGGTGTTTCGCGGTTAAAACCATGACTGCCAATATTTCTATTAGTTCTAATAGCCGTATACCCAGCCACGAGGCCAGTTGCGATTCCGCCCGTGGCTACCCCAGCCGCAGCCATCACTGCGCCTGTTGCCATGCCATTTATTTTAATGGTAATGCAAAGACCAATGACTAAAAAAATAAGAGTTGCGAAATACGGAGCAAGGGAAGCAAAAAAGCCGCTGTCTAACCCACTGGCGTCAATTAATTTACCACCAGTGGCTGCAACCATAACTTGTTGAGATAAATATAAAAAGAAAGCGCCGGGAATAGCGATAAAGCACCATTCCAAAAATCCATTCCACCACTTGCTATGCCACTTCTGAAAATTCGGAAAAACCCAAAAAAAGAAAGCTATAGGAGAAAGAATAACATATATCCAAATAATCGGCGCCCTAACAAGAAAAATCAAAGCAAAAATAAGAAGCACCAAAGCCGTAAAAATGCCGTAAACAAACAGCATTATTGCCTGCACGGCAACTTTCCAATCAGACACAATATTGTCAAGGCCATTCCAAATCACGCCCATTTGTTCGTTATACGCTTTCTCTGTCGCGCTAAAATCAATGCCAATAAGAAAAAATCTGGAAATAATATTGCAAATATCAACAATCACGCCGCAAATAATTGGAGTAAAATTGATCACAAGAGCGATGAGTAAAATTTTAATAAAAGTATTTTTGGTGTCAAAATTGCTTAAACCCAAAGAAGTTGCCAATCCAATATAAGCCAAGCCCAAAATAAAAAACATATTAGTGAAATCCCGGAGCAAAACCCAGCCAATTTTAATAATATCATTGCCAGCTGGGTCGGTAAAAGAAACGGCCCAAGGATTTCCAATCGCCCAAGTTAAAATCATAGTGCTTACCCACAAAAATCCTCGGGCAAGAGAAAGGAAAAGCCAAAAAATCACAGAAATTAGTTTTGTGGGTAACAACATAAGCAAATCGCCCACCTCGCCCCAGAAAGCAAAAATAGAATTCAAGGGCAAAAAACAAAAAACAAAAAACAATGCTCCAAAAATTAAGTATTTTTTGTTCGTGAATTTAATAATCAAAAATTTAGACATTGGATATTTGAGAATTAAAAATTTTATTAGGTGAATTAGAAAATATAAATAAAAAGTTCTAATTCACCTAATTCACCTAAGTCCCAATAAAATGCCAAATGCCTAAATTAAAATTTGACCTTTTGATTTTTATTAGGTGAATTAGACCTTAGGTGAATTAGAAATTATTTCATAAAACTTTTACTTTTAAGTTATAGTTTTTCGCTCCCGCCCGCAACGCTTCGCAAGCGAGCTTGCTCGCGTAGCGATGCGGGCAGGTTTCGCTTTACACTTTTCGCTTGCTTCTATTATAACAAATTGAATTTAAAACGCAAAGCGCAACCTTGCCCGCCTGCAACGCTTTGCCAGCCCGCAGAAGCTACGCTTTCAGCGTTGCTGGCGGGCCAGCCCGCAGTTACTGTATCGTTGAAATCGCGCCAAAGTTTTACAGAGGACGGGCCTCTGTAAATCTTGTCTTTTATAACCGCGATCGCTGGAATAAAAGACAAGGATTTTTACAGAGGTCCGACCTCTGTAAATTTCTATCCCTGTAAATAATTTCCATTTTTATAACTTTTTGCCAATTCTTTCCAATCATTTAAACGCAAACTTTCCGCTCGCTTAAAAATCAATATTGCCAAATTGCTGAAACACACGCAAGGGGCAAGACAGTAATATTTTTATCTAAAGGATATTTTTTGTTTCCCGGATATATCACCCAAACATGGGCTAAATTTAAATCTTTTATAGCGATTCGCATTGATTTAGTTATTATTGGAGCATCGCAATATTTAAATTCTATACCCCAATTCTTGCCTTTGCTTTGCCAAAAAAGGTCAAGTTCAGCCCAAGCATGAGCGTGCCAGAAAAACAATTCTTGGTCCTGTTTGCCTAAGCTTTTAACAACACACTCCAAAGCAAACCCTTCCCATGAAGCGCCTAATTTATTATGAACAGAAAGCTGTTTAGCGGTTTCTATGCTTAGCAAAGAATGAAAAATTCCTGAATCGCGTAAATACATTTTCGGATGTTTTGTTAAGCGTTTTTTAGTGTTATTATGCCATGGCTGAATAATACGCAACATAAAAGTTCCTTCTAAAATATCAATATATTTTCGAACAGTCATATCTGACACGCCAAACGAGCGAGCGAATTCCGAATAATTCATTATCTGCCCATGATAATGGCTAAGCATTAGCCAAAATTTTCGTAAAGTTTGAGCGGGAATATTTATGCCTAATTGCGGTATATCCCGCTCGAGAAATGTGGATATGTAATTTTCTCGCCAAAGAAAACTTTCTTGTAGGTTTTTTGCCAAAAATGCTTTTGGGTAACATCCAGTAAGCCACATTTTTTTTATATTTTTTTTGCCGACTTCAGCAATACTAAATCCTCCAAGCTGATAATGAGCGATTCTTCCTGTTAATGATTCAAATGTTCGTTTGACAACATTGGGACCAGCGCTGCCCAAAATAAGATATTTTTGCTGTTTATTAGTGTCAACCAAATAGCGCAGCAACGCAAATAATTCCGGCATTCGTTGAATTTCGTCAATAACAATTAAACCTTTTAATCCTTCCAAAGCAAGTTGCGCGTTAGTTAAGCTGGCTACATCGCGAGGATTTTCCATATCAAAATAATGCTTATAGCGCATGCGCCTAGCCAAAAAAGTTTTCCCGCATTGCCGAGAACCAATAATGGCAGTAACAGGAAAGGAGTTAATGAGTTTTTGTATGTTTTGAAGGTCTAAATTTCTTTTTATTAATTTTGCCATAATTTTGTTCCGTATAAAGAATAAAATTTATTGTATTCATTGTGATTTTTCGTCTCTGAAAAGTCAAGCCTTGGGTTTGAAATTTCAAAATCCAAAAAAGCTTTTGAAATATGGAGGAGACGAATTTTACAGAGGACGGGCATCTGTAATCTTGTCTTTTATAACCGCGATCGCTGGAATAAAAGACAAGGATTTTTTACAAGCTTCAATATCAATAAACCCGAGGATTGCCAAAACCGGGTCTTGGTAAATTTCTATAAAAAAATCAAAGCTGAGTTATTTTACAGAGGACGGGCATCTGTAATCTTGTCTTTTATAACCGCGATCGCTGGAATAAAAGACAAGGATTTTTACGGAGGTCCGACCTCTGTAAATTTCTATCCCTGTAAATAATTTCCATTTTTATAACTTTTTGCCAATTCTTTCCAATCATTTAAACGCAAACTTTCCGCTCGCTGATTCGGTTTAATATTATTTTTTAAAAGCCATTTTTCAACTTGCTCAGAAGCAATGCCTAAATTTTTTTTAAAGTTTTTCGCTAATTGTTTTCTGGGATGAGAAAAACCAGCTTTTACAATTTTAAAAAATAAATCTTTGTTTATTTTTGACAAATTTTTTTGAGTCGGCAATATTTTCAAAATCACGCTGTCCACTTTAGGACAAGGCCAAAATGACTTATTGGAAACAGAAGCAATAATTTTTACATCAGCGTAAAACTGACAAAAAATAGCCAGACCCGACATCTTGATTAGTTTGGCAGATTTCTTGCTGGATTTCGGAATTAAAAACCCTTCGCAAATTCTTTCTCCCACTTCTTTTTGCACCATTAAAACCATTGTTTCCGGCGGATTGTCGCTTTCTAAAAACATTGTGATTACTTTTGTGGCAATATTATAGGGAAGATTTGCGATTAGTTTGTAGTTTGTAGTTTGTAGTTTGTAGTTTGTAGTTTTTAACTTTGCGCTATTGTTTTGCGTTTTGCGTTTTGCGTTTTGAATTTTTAATATATCTCCTTGCGCAACTTCAACATTTTTAATGTTCCATTCCACAAGCATTTCTTGCAAAATTTCTACCATTTTTGCGTCTTTTTCTATGGCGATTACTTTTTTCGCGCGCAAAGCAAGCTCTTTAGTAAGAATTCCTAAGCCAGGCCCGATTTCCAAAACAATATCTTGTTTTGAAAGCTGAGCTGCTTCTACAATTTTGTTCAATTTTTTTTGCGAAATTAAAAAATTCTGACCTAATTTCTTTTTGGGCCAAATTCCTTTTTCTTTTAACAATTTTTGAATATCGGACTTTAGCATCGTCATTTTTTTAGCTTTTTATCTTTAGATTTAAGATTTAAGATTTAAGATTTAAGATTTAAGATTTAAGATTTAAGATTTAAGATTTAAGATTTAAGATTTAAGTTAACTTTCAACTTTAATCTTACAACTTTAATCTAATTTTCAGCTTACAATTTTAGTTTAAATGATATAATTTTAAAATTCAAACATTGAATTGACTCGCTTGCCACGCTAAACTGAACTTCGCTTGAAAATCCCTTCATTTTTAAACGGAGCCCCGATTAGCGGGGCAATAGCGGAACGAGCGAACGCCCACATCAATACATTGGTGTAGGGGCAAATGCCAAAAATACACTCCTGTGTCTGGGGTTTATTTGTCCAATAAAGAATAAAAATTAAACGATCATAGGACAATTCCCAAGAATTGTCCTATGGTAAAAAATACCTATTTTTCTGAAAAAAATTGTATATCTGGCAGTTACAAAAATGGAATTACGGGCAAAAACTCCTCGCGCAAGAGAATCCTGTCTATAATCCGTACGATCGCATGGATTATAGACAGGATTTTGTTTTTTTGTTATCAATTAATTAAATTAGAAGAAGTTGGCAGAGGTCAGACCTCTGCCAACTTTTAACCTTAAAGAGGAGGCCTCGGTAGTCTGTTGATAATTTTTTTGCAAAAAATTTAATTTGGGCTAAGATGAAATCAATGAAGTCAAAAATTCCCCAAATTATTATTTTGCTCCTTATTCTGTTTTTGGTTTTTTTTGTTGTAAATAAATTTTTTTATCAAACCACAAAAAATGCGGTTTTTTCATTCTTTTCTCCAATAGAAAATTTCCTTTGGCAAAAAGGAAATAATTTTTCTCAATGGCAAGAGGGTATTTTTCAAACAAGCAAAATAAAAATTGATAATGATGAATGTAAAAAAGAAAACCTGTTTCTTAAAAATAAAATTTTGAATTTCCAGGACTTAGAAAAAGAAAACAAGGAATTAAGAGAAGTTTTAGGTTTGGGGCTTCATCAAGAATATAATTTAATTTTGTCTGATATTGTTTCGCAAAAAACCGAGGAGGACTCTATTTTAATCAATCAAGGCAGGAAAAATGGAGTGCAAGAAAATATGGCTGTTATTACAAAAGAAAAGGTCTTGGTGGGAAAAGTCGGCAAGGTTTTTGATGATTTTTCCCAAGTTGTTTTAATCAGCCAGAAAGGGTTTAGTTTTGACGCCAAAATAATAACAGGAGAAAACGAGGCGCTGGGAATAATTCGAGGTCAGGGAAATTTTAAAATTAAAATTGAACTTTTGCCAAAAGAAATAGAAATCAAACAAGGCGACATTGCGGCAACTTCTCTTTTGGGAGGAGTTTTTCCGAAAAATCTTTTAATAGGAAAAATAAAAATAATGAGAAAAAATGATCTAACCCCTTTTCAGGAAGGAGAGATAGAGCCATTTTTTAAGGAAATAAAATCTGATAAATTATTTGTCATATTTCCAAAATGAATATGGAATATGGAATAATTTTCAATTTTCAATGAATTTTTGTCCCTTCGGGACATCACCCGCAGGGAGATCGTCCTACGGATGACCACCCGCAGGGTGGCAACTTTAATCTTAAAACCAGTTGACTATGGAAGGAGATTCAATTAAAAAATATTTAATTTTAATTTTCTTGTTTTCTTTTTTATTGCTTTTGCAAGAGAGTTTTTTTAGTAAGATTTTTATTTTTGATTATTTTTTTAATCCCTTTTTAATTCCTATTTTTCTTTTAATCATTTTTTCACAAAAAAATTTAGCTTTTTTTTCAGCTTTTTTTGCCGGCTTCCTTTTTGACCTTTTTTCTTTTTTGCCTTTTGGCATTTTTATTTTTAGTCTGTGTCTTAATGTTTTTTTAACAGACAAATTGTTTCAGATTTTTCAAAAAGCAAATTTTCTCACTCCTATTTTTCTCTTTGCTTTATTTTTAGTTTCTGACAAATTTTTATTGATTTTCGGAAAATTTCTTTTTGGATTTTTATTTAGCCATTAGGTCTTAAATTAAAATTTACCACTATGTCAGAAAACTATAAGTCCATAGATAAATGGCCAGATATTTTTTCTCTCCGAAAAAAATTGCGGTGGCATAGTAAAATAACCTGAGTTAAAAATTGAACAGATGTTAAGTTGGCAGAGGTCAGACCTCTGCCAACTTCCTCATTTATACATTAGAGTTAATTGTTCTCCGAAGCCACGAGTGTGAGCCTATGGCGTGGGTTTATCTATGAAAATTTTCAAAAATTTTTTCAAAAAAATTAATTCCCAGCCCCTTGATATTGAGGAAGTTTTTTTGGATCATCTTTTAAAGAAAAGAGAAGAGGATTCCGAGCTTTTAGACAGGAAAATTGAATTTCCCTTGAGACAAAAAAAGGTTTTTATTTTTTTTATTTTTGGGCTGTTTTTCTTGGGACTGCTTTTGGCCGCGTGTTTTAAATTGCAAATACTGGACTATAAAAAATATAATCTTTTGTCTCAAAAAAATAACTTTTTAAATTTAAAAATTGCGGCTGAAAGAGGAATAATTTATGACAGGAATATGAAGCAACTTGTTTTTAATCAGCCCAGCTTTAATGTTTTTGCCGAAAAGTCCGATCTGCCCGAGGATAAAGAAAAAAGAAAAAATGTTTTAGAAGAAATTTCAAAAATTTTTAAAATTTCCATTGAGGACTTGGAAACAAAAATCAAAGAGAGTGTTCAAAATTCAGTTCTTTTAAAAAATGACATTTCCCGATTAGATTTAATTTTAATGGAAGCAAGAATTAAAGAATTTCCCGGGATTAAAATTGAAAAACAAAACAAAAGAAATTATTTTGAAGAAGAGACACTAAGTCATGTTTTGGGCTATCTTGGTAAAGTATCTTCTGTGGAGCTTGAAGATTTAAGCAATAATTACGAGGAAAATGACTTCGTGGGCAAAGAAGGATTAGAAAAAGAATACGAAAAAATTTTACAAGAAGAAAAAGGCACTTTGGAAATAAAAAAAGATGTTCGCGGAAAAGAGCTTTCACAAGAAATAAAAAAAATGCCTCATTCAGGCAAGAGTTTGGTTTTAACTTTAAATTTGGATTTGCAAAAAAAAATAGCCGAGACATTGCGGGCAATTCTCAATGAGGGGCAAGGTCAAGCGGCAATGGCTGTGGCTTTGGACCCGAGAAACGGAGAGGTATTGGCTTCTGTTTCTCTGCCTAGTTTTAATAACAATCTTTTTAGCCAGGGCATTACACAAGAAGAACTTGAGCAATTAAATGAAAATCCTGAAAATCCTCAATTAAACCGAATAATCAGCGGAACATATCCAGTTGGCTCTACCATAAAACCTTTAATAGGCATGGCGGCTCTTGAAGAAGGAATAATAACCAAAGAAACA
>JAHJSK010000034.1 GCA_018830365.1 Patescibacteria group bacterium
AAAACATTTGACATTTGACAATTGCCTAAGGCCTGACGGCTCGGCCGTATAAGGACATTTGACAATTGACATTTGACAATTGACATTTTGGTCCGCTATTCCTAATATTTTTTCGGGAAACAATTTCCTCAAAGCCAAATAACTATCCTTCCCCTCTTTTCCAAATCCCAAAATTAATATTTTCTTGTCTTTTAATTTATTTTTTAAATTATTTAAAACCATGTTTTTTAAACTCAAAACTCATAAAAGTTATATTTACAAATCAAAAAGGTTGAATGAAAAATTAAAAATGTAAATCGTAAATCATTCCATATTCCATATTCCATATTCCATATTCAACGCTCAATTAAAAACACCTTGGTCAACATAATCCTGAATTATTGACGCTTGTTTCATTATTTTGTATGTATAACCCGCGCCTCCCGCAATACGGCAAGTCCATGTTAGTTTAGTTGTGCCGCATAAATAAGCTCTCGCGCTGCGGATTTCATTTATTTCATTTTGAGAGTCAGCCCCAAAGTCAGACAAATACAAAGCAGCTGCCAAAAAAGCGTCTTTTACTCGCCAAGGATTAGCGGGCCGAACTCCGGTAATATTTTCAACCCTTGTTTTGTAATTTAATTTTGCCCATGTCTCAGGCATAAATTGCGCCGGACCCATCGCTCCTCCCCATTGAACTTTACCTCCGTTAACAGCGCAGGAAACTGGCGATGTATTTACATCCATTCCCAATTCTTTTGTAATTTGCTCAAAATAAAGCCAGTGTCTTTGCGTCATCACTTGCTTCCAAGTGATTCCAGGGTACCGGCAATAAGCTCTTCCCTGGCAATTACATTGACCCACATTTTTTCCAATATCCGATTCAACCTTCAAAAGTCCAAGCAAAAAAGCTGGCCTTATGCCGGTAATTTTACCGACCTCTTTGGCTAAATCATATGCTTGTTCTAAATTCAAAGACTCTGCTTCGCTAATTTGAGCTAATTCAAAAATTTTTTTCCTGATTTTTTGCGACTTACTCTTTGATTCTGCTAAATGTTTTTGATATAAAGTTTCTTGCCCCCGCGTTTTATCCAATAAGTCATTTTTTGTATTTTTCAACTCTTGTTTTTTTTCCTTTTGTAATTTTACTAATATTTGATGTTCTTCCAAGTCCTTTTTTTCAAAAACCATTAATTCTTTTTGTCCCTCCAAAGAACTTTTTAAATTTTTAACATTGCCTAATAATTTTTGCGTTTCCTGATTTATAGATTCTAAAGCGGCCAAATCGTCAAAAAAAGCGCTTAAATTTGTTTCAGCTAAAAAAATTTCTAAAAAAGATTTGCGGTCTTGTTCATATTGTAATTGCAATAAAACGCCTATTCTTTCCTGAACTTTTTCAATCTCTGTGTTGGTTTTTTTAATTGATTTTTCAGTGTCTCCAATCTGAAGACCAAGATCTTTGTTAATTAAATTGTTTTTATAAATTTCATTATTAATCCCTTTTATTTTATTAGTCAACTCCCCTATTTCGCTTTGTAAAGTTTTTTCTTTTTGTTTAATTTTGGAAATTTCCGTTTGATAACCCTCTGATTTTCCTTGATAATATTTTTCGCATTGCTCAAGAATTGCGCGGCAATCAACATCCCCTATTTTTTCGCATTCTTTGTCAATATTGCCAACAAATTCAGGGCAAATGCGGTCAGCGTCAAAACTTCCGCGAGCAGTGTCAAAAGTCAACGCAAAAAAAGCCGTTATTAAAACAGCGCTAAAAACTAATAAAAATTTTTTAGAAAAACAAAAATGGAACATATGCGCAAAGTGCTTATTGTAATTATCAAACAAAACTTCGCTTAGCGAGGTGAAATAAGCGAAATAATCCATCAACTAAAAAAATTATTTTGCAGCGATTGTTAATCTTTGTGTTCCTTGTTCAATTTCTTTATCCAGTAAAACAATTTCTCCAATTTCTTTTACATTTTTCAAATGCAAACCCCCGCAAGGAATTGGGGGATAATCTTTTATCGCACACCATCTAAAACCTTTTCGCGTTTCGTCCCAATGGGGCTTAATTTCAATCTCAGATTTTATATCTTCATTTGCTTGTTTAATGGCTCATGCCACTATACTCCTAAAAAATTTTTAATTATCATATTCTTTGTCCAGAAGTTTGGAATTGTTCTTTTACAGATGGTAAAAAATAATAACTGATGATCAGCACCAATCCCACAATGGGAAATCCTAAAAATATTCCAATTACAGAAGCAAAAATTGCTAATTTTATTCCACTAAATTTCAATTTAGCTATAAGGAAGCAACTTATCATATACAATATTCCAATAATTACAGAATAAATCGATAGCGGAAGTCTAATTCGCGCCAACACTGATGTTGGGTGAGCTGGAGATAAATAATTCATTATAGGAAAAAAAACAATTAAAAATATCCCCAAAGATGCAAAACCAAGCATATATAAAAAAATCCAAATTTTTATTTTAAGTGAAGTGTTTTCTTTCATTTTTCTCCTTTCTTAATTTGGCGACCATTGTAATTGAGTATCCTTACTGGGACCCGTCCTCTGTAAATTATGACTGCCTTAATTCTGTCGGCAGTGAATGAATAACCCCACCGTCCAGCCTTCCGTAGCCCCGATAAGCGGGGCGAAGTAGTCCAGGCCGGTCGGAATAAAATTTCTGAGAAATTTATTTATAAATCTCGTGAGTGCCAATGTCTAAAAATAAAACTTCTTCATCGTTAAGAAAGATAAACTTAATACGATGAGTATAAGTTATCCAAAAAGCCCAAGATTCTTTATCTTTACCTGAAAGTTTGTGAGTTTTAAGTTGAGGGTCAAAAGGATTCTCTTTAAAAATTTTCTCTTTTTCTTCAGTTTTCCTTATTATTTTATCCGGTAATTGTTTTAGAAATTTAAGAAATTTCTTTGAATACTCAATGTTTTTTATTCTTTCTTCTATCATAAATCTTCAATGCCTCTCTCAATGAAGGAGCATTAATAGTTTCTCCATCCTGATATTCTTTTAAACCCTCTTCAACTAGCTTATCTAATTTTTCAGCTTCTTTTCCTTTTAAATAATAAGTTAACACTGCCCGTTCTTGTAATTTCTGATATTCTCTCAATGACAAAATCACCAAACCTTCTTTGCAAATAATTTCTCCGGGAATAGTTATTGAATTTTTATTTTGCGCAAGCATGTTATTTTCGTCATCAAACGAAACAGAAAATTATTGACGAGAAGGGGCTTCTTTATTTTGCTTCTTCGCCAGAGACAGATTTCTCTTCTTTGACTTCTTTTTTCTCTTCTTTCTTTTCTTCTTTAAATTCCTCGCGATGAGCAATTACTGCCACTATTTCCTCCGGCTTTTTCAAAATTTCTATTTTTCCGGATGCCACAGGATCTCCCGAAAAATCTAAAATTTTTAAATCTTTAATTTGAATTTTATCTCCGATATTTTTGAGCGCGGTTAAATCCACTTTAATTTCTTTAAGCATGTCTTTGGACAAACATTTTATTTCCAAAGAAAGAAATCTTTTTATTAAATTGCCTAACGAACTTTTTTGAATCGCTTCTTCGCCTTCAAATATCAAAGGAACAGAAACAACAATTTCTTTGTCAGGAGAAGGACGATAGAAATCAATATGCAAAATTTCTCCTTTTAATGGATCTTTGGTTAAATCGTGGATTAAAACCTCGTATTTTTTATCATTTATTTTCAAAGAAATTAAAGAGCTTTCTCCTGCTTGCTTAAAAACTTTTTCAAATTCTTTGGCTGAAATTTCCAAAGGAAAATTGTCAATTCCCGAGCCATACAAAACAGCCGGCAAATTTCCTTTTTTTCTCAAAGCATTGGTTTTTCTCCCGAATATATTTCTTATTTTAGCTTTAATTTGCAACATCATATGGCACGATAATTAATATAATGATTTTCAATTTACAATTTCTGTGATTATTTTAATTTCAAATTGACCAAAATAAACTCAAAATGCAAATCGCAAAAGTCAAAACAACAACTCAAAACGCAAATGTTAAATCTTCAAATTTAATAGAATTTAATATAAAATACTGTGCTTGTTATTTATTGAAAAGTTGAAAAAAATTAAAAAACAAAAATTTAATTTTGAGTTTTAAGATAGGTTTTGCGTTTTGCGTTTTGCGTTTTGAGTTTCCCAATATATTGCTTGCATAGGACAAATCTCTATTGCTTCTTGAATACAACCTTTTTTATCATTAATTTCTAATTCTTCGTTATTGTTGTCTGAAAAATTAATTTTTTTCCCTTTTAAATGCGATTTCCCTTGTTCTGTTAATTCAAAATATTGCGGACAAACACTTACGCAAGATCCGCAGCCAATACATTTTAATTTTTCTAAAATAATTTTCATGGTAGCAAATTTTTTTCAACTTTTACCAATGGCCAACTCCCTAATTCCCCCTTTTTAAGCAACCCATTTTTGGCTCCGATTTTCTGAATACAGCCAGTAGCGTTAGCTGTTGCTAATTGTATTGCATATTCTATATCATTTTTTTGTAAAAGTCCACTCAAAAAACCGCTGGCAAAAGCATCGCCTGCGCCGGTTTTTTCAAGAGGCAAAACAGGAGGAGCGCCAGCTGAATAAACATATTTGCCATCAGAAACCATTGATCCCTTTTTGTCCTTAGTGATTACTAAAATTCCTTTATACAAGTCGGATATTTTTTTAAACACTTCTTCTTCTTCTTTTTCTTTTTTAATTCCGGAAAGCAAAGACGCTTCTTCTTCATTTAAAATCAAAATATCAATTTGCGCTAAAATAGGTTTTAAAATTTCTTCTTTTAAATTTAATTGGGAATCACCCAGATTGCTTGCCACTTTGATATTATTTTCTTTGGCAAATTTCACTAAATGTCCAAAAAGTTGAGTTGCTTCCCCGCTCAAAGGCGCCAAATAAAACCATTTAGTTTTTTTTAATTCATTAAAAGAAATATCCTGTTTTTGCAAAAAATGACAAGCCCCTCGGTAAATCAAAATGGTTCGCTCTGCATGAGGCAAAGAAAGGATGATGGAGCAAGCGCTTAAATATTTTTTGTCTTTTTTTATAAAACCAGTGTCCACTTTAAATTTTTTCAAATCTTCAAGTATTGCCTCTCCCCTTTTATCGTTTCCAATTTTGCCGCAATAAGCTGTTTTAAATCCCTGATTGCTGAAAGTGCAAGCAGTGTTCGTGCCGCCGCCGCCAGTGAAAACATTAAGGTTTTCAATAAAAATTTTTGAACCCAAAGGAAAACAAAGCGCTTGCCCTTCTGGGAATTCTCCGTCTAAAATGCGAAAAGTATCTTTCTTTATTCTTAAAAAAGTGTCTCTGGTTGCAGAACCAAAAGTAATAATGTCAAACATAATTTTAATAATAATTTATAATAATTTATCTAAATTTCGCGAGCAAAAGACAACACTGCTTTTCGCCTTTTTTCCTTTTCTTCGGCAGGAACATTGTCTTTCAATTTAAAAGCCGCTGTGCCAGTTCTCGGAGAATATTTGGCAGTATAGATTTTACTGAATCTTGCTTTTTTTACAAGATCTAATGTTTTGGCAAATTGTTTTTTGGTCTCACCGGGAAAACCAACAATAATATCGCTGGAAATTTTTACTCCGAAAATTTTTTCCCTGATTTTTTTTATTAAAGCCGCGTAATCCTCTCTTGTGTAGCCACGATTCATTTTTTTTAAAATCTCATTATCTCCTGATTGCGCGGGCAAATGAATTTCTTTTTTAATTTTTTTTGAAGCCGCAATTACTTCAATAAGCTCATCAGAAAAATCCTTTGGATGAGAAGTTAAAAAAGAAATTTGGAAATTACCGGAAATTGCATCAATCATTTTCAAAAGTTCCGAAAAATTTATTAGTTTTGAGCTTTGAGTTGTAGTTTTTCGCTTTTCGCTTTTCGCTTTTCGCTTTACTTGGTACGAGTTCACATTCTGCCCCAATAAAACAATCTCCTTGCATCCTTTTTTAATCAATGTCCGCGCCTCTTTGAGAATTTCTTCTACTGGTCTTGAAATTTCTTTTCCTCTCGTGTAGGGGACAACGCAATAAGAACAAAAATTATTACAACCCGTCATTATCGGAATATAAGACAAATCCTTGATGGAATATTTTGGTTTGATTTTAAAATAGCTTTTAGTTTTTAACTTATAGTTTTTACTTGCTAATAAATTAGGAAATTTTGCTAAATCCTTAATATCTAAAATTAAATCAAACCTGTTGCTGAATTTCTTTTTATCTTCTTTGAGAATACACCCAGTTAATATAGTTTTTACCCTGTTAAATTGTTCGCCATTGGCGAACACCTCGCTTTGCGAGGATTTAACAGGGTGAATTTTTATTTTTTGCAAGAATCCATAAACCCTGTCTACTGCTGATTGTCGGACAGAACACATATTAACCACAATTAAATCGGCCTCATTAATTTTTGAAGCCGATTTATAACCAATTTTTTCCAGCATCCCGGCAATTCGTTCGCTATCTGACACATTCATTTGACAACCAAAAGTAATT
>JAHJSK010000035.1 GCA_018830365.1 Patescibacteria group bacterium
ATTCCGGGAGGAAGATTGTTGCAATCCGAATTTTCTGCTCCCTTAGAAAAAGTAATTAGACGAAAAATTAAAGAAGAGCTTTGATCTTCAATCCGCTATAAACTTGGGAAGCCAATAATTTTTATGCGTCACGAACGAAAACCTACTGTCGCATTTGAATCCGAACAGTGTTAAGATAGAAAAATGAAAAATAAAACAAAAAAGTTCTCGCATCTTTTAAAAAGCGAACGTGATGAAATAGCAATTTTATTAAATAAAAAATATTCATATAGAGATATTGCCAAAGCATTGAAGCGATCGGTATCCACAATATCTGACGAAATAAAATTGAACAGCGTTAAAGAAAAATATGATCCAATTAAAGCCCATTGTAAAGCATGTGTCCGGAGAAAATATTCCAAGTATCAGGAAATGAAAATAGTTAAAAATAAAGAGTTAAAAAAATTTATTGAAGAAAAACTTTATGACAATCAATCTCCCAGAGCCATTGCCGGAAGATTAAAAAAAAATAGAAAAACATTTACCTTATGCTTCAAAAGATAGCATTTGCAGATATATTAAAAGTGTTTATGGTAGAAAAATAGAATTTTATAGAAATAAATTTAAGAACAAAAGAAAGAATGGAAGACCGAAAATCAAAAAATTAAAAAACAGAGTATTCATCGGAAAAAGGCCTGAATTTATCAATAAAAGAATGAGGGTTGGCGACGTAGAAGCTGATTTTATTCTTTCAGGTAAAACAGGCAAAGGAATACTACTTGTCATCGTTTGTAGAAAATTAAGAACAGTATTTATTGAGCAAATTATCAAAATAAATATTAAAGCTGTTCATCTGGCTTTTAAAAAAATTAAGAAAAGATTTCCTGAGATAAAGACTATTACAACAGACAATGATATCCTGCTTGCAAAACATAAAAAATTAGAAAAAATTCTTGAAGTGAAAATATATTTTTGCGATCCCTACTCTTCGTGGCAAAAAGGAAGCATTGAAAATGCCAACAAACATATCCGTAAATATATTCCCAAAGGAAGTGATATATCCAAATATTCAAAACACCATATTAAAAAGGTTGAAGAAAAAATAAATAATAGAATTATGGAATGCCTTAATTTTTTCACCCCCTATGAGGCTCTGGAGAATTATAGAAAAAGAAAAAAAAGTGCATAGCGCTTAAGTAAAATAAAAAATCGACTGTTCGGATTGAGCCCTGTCAGTAGGATTGAATCCCAATTATCTGACCAATAATAGTCGTTATCATAAACCGGAAAATCAGTATTTTCTGGAATTTGAGAAATAATTTTTTCAGAATGATTTGGCGCGTTGCATTTTCTTTTATAAAAAGTGGTGTAATTAGTAAAAGCCTGACGATTTTATTTTCGGCATTTTGGACATAATTTTGATGGAGGCACTTGAAATATTTTGTAAAACTCAATGTCTTCTTTAAAAATATCAAATATTTCCTGACATTGCTGGCAAGTTTTTTGATGAGGTTTGAGGTCTTTTAAAATCTCATTTAAAACTTTATCAAAATTTGGAGTTTTAATTTGATTATTCATAAAACTATAGAAGCGACAGAGAACTGTTCTCTGTCAAATTTCTATTTGCGAGTTCATATTTTAATTTTGTTTAATTCAAAAGGATAGATAAAATTTACTTTGGTTTTTTTAATTTTAAGAGATTGATTGTTGATGGATAAATTAACAACAAAACCCTGTTTTGGTTGATATTTTTCAATAAAATTTCTCAAGCTCAAAGAAATTTTTGGTTTATTAATGCTGTATTTTACTTCAATTGGCACAAGCTGATTTCCTTTGGCTATAATAAAATCAACTTCTGCTTTCTGTTTAGTCCGCCAAAAGCGAATTTTAGCTAAACTATTTCTTAAATAAAAATTTAATTCATTGAAAACAGCATTCTCTAAAAGCTCGCCCTTGTCTAATCTTTGATTCAATTTAGAAAAATTTTCTATAGCTAAATTGCGCAACCCAAGATCAGTAAAATATATTTTAGACATTTTGATTATTTCTTGCCGAGAATTTCTAAAATAAGGCAAAAGGTCTTTAGTAACAAAAGTTTGCAAAAGAGCAAAAATATATCTTTCCACTGTTTGGCGATCTATTCTAAGATTTGCGGCTATCTCTTGAATGTTAACTAATTGTCCGATCTGTCCTGCCAATAATTTTATTAGATTGCTAAAAGCTAATTTATTTTTGATTTCTAAAAAACCTATAATATCTTTTTCTATATAAGAAGCGTTAATTTCTTTTAAGAGCATCAATTTTTCCTGTTCATTTTTACTTAAAACCACTCGGGGATAGCCGCCAAAAATAATATACTTTTGAAATAATATTAGAAGTTCATTTTGGTCTAAAACAACTATTTTTTTTCTCAAAAATAATTTTTGATAAAGAAATTTATTTTGAGCGGCGATAAATTCTAAAAAACAAAATGGCGAGAGATTGAAAATTATTTTTCGACCAGCCAAAGATTCTTTTATTTTTGTTTTTATTTCTAAAGATGATGAGCCAGTTAGAACGAGCTTAACATTAAAACGACTGTCATAAACACCTTTAAAAAATTTAGCCGCGTCTTTGGCTTTTTGAGCTTCATCAATGAAGACATAAATTTTTTCTTTTTGAGATCTATCTTTGAGAAACTCTATAAAATGAGTTTGGTCCTGAAATATCTGCCAATCTTGAATAAAATCAAGGTTGTAATAAAAAATATTCTCTGAAGCAATGTTTTTTTCTCTAATCAACCAATCTTTTAGTTGCAATAAAAGAATGGTCTTGCCTACTTGGCGAGAACCGGTAATTAAAGTCATTTCTGGTTTTCCTAAATGTTTAATAATGTCTGAAAATAATTCGCGTTTAATGTATTTTTGGATGTTAATTCTGTTTAACATATGCCTATTTTAGCATTGTTAAATTATGTGTCAATGCCTAATTTAGTTGTGTCGCAGATTTCTCCCTGCGGAAGATGTCCCAAAGGGACAAAAGATTAAAGTTG
>JAHJSK010000036.1 GCA_018830365.1 Patescibacteria group bacterium
ATTATCTAAAAGACAATTTAATATTTTGGAATTTATTAGAGAAAAAGAAAGCGTTAGCAATCAAGAGGTTAAGAATTATTTGGAAGAGAAAAACAAAGAAAAAATATCAAGAATCACGGTAGTCAGAGATATAAATGATTTATTGAAAAAAAAACTAATTAAAAAAAGCGGCGAGGGCAGAAATACCCGTTATCAGGAAGCGATAAAAAACAAGATATTAAAATATGTGGATGTTGATGAATATTTTAAAAAAGGACCTGACGAAAGGAAAGTTGTTTTTGACAGATTTAATTTTGATATTTTTGAAGAACTTAAAGAAATTTTTTCTAAACAGGAATTAAAAGAACTGAATGAATTAAATAAAAATTATCAGAAAAGAATTAAAAAATTATCGCCAGCTGTTTTGAAAAAAGAATTTGAACGGCTTACAATTGAATTAAGCTGGAAATCATCGCAAATAGAAGGCAACACTTATTCATTGATAGATACGGAAATTCTTATTAAGGAAAATAAAGAAGCAGATGGACATAAAAAAGAAGAGGCAATAATGATTCTTAATCACAAAAAAGCGCTGGATTATATTTTATTCAATAAAAATGATTTTAAAAAAATAAATTTAAGAAAATTGGAAGATGTGCATGATATTCTTATCAAAGACCTAAATGTTTCTAATGGAATAAGGAAAGGAATTGTGGGTATTGTCGGGACAAAATACAGGCCATTAGACAATGAATTTCAGATTAGAGAAGCTTTGGAAAAAACTTTGAAATTGGCAAATGGTTTAAAAGATTCTTTTTCAAAGGCATTGATTTTAATTCTTTTAATTTCATACATCCAGCCGTTTGAAGACGGCAACAAAAGAACATCCCGATTGATTGGCAATGCTGTTTTTTTGGCAAATAATATTTGTCCTCTTTCTTATCGGAGCATAAACGAAGCTGATTACAAAAAAGCCATTATTCTTTTTTATGAGCAAAATAACATCAGGTTTTTTAAGGAATTATTTATCAATCAATTTAAATTCGCTGTTGAAAATTATTTTTGAAATATGAAAATAATTGATTTATTTCAAGAAACTTATACAGCGCTTTCGGCAAACAAGGTGAGAACAGGCCTTACGATTCTTGGCATTGTTATCGGCATTGGCTCGGCTTTAACTTTGAATGCAGTTGCTGATTCAGTAAAAAATAATGCAAAAATAGTTTTTCTGCAAACCGAGCAAGGAAGTTTTAACGAAAAGCATTTTGCAAATCTTGGATTTTCTGTTAAATTTATATAGGACAAGGATTTGTTTTAGAATAAGCGAATCCTCGCGAGTTCAAAATTTTTTTCAAAAATTTTACTATGCCTCCAAGGTGCGTAAATTCCGTAATTAAATACAAAAAGGTCGAACAATGTTCTTAAAAGTCCGCAAAGAATTTAAAAATTTGCGGGTAAAAAAAATGGTTACTAATAAAAAAACAGCAACAAAGAAATTAGTAAAGAAAACAGTGAAAAAAGTAGCGGCAAAAAAACCAGTAAAGAAAATAGTAAAAAAACCAGCAAAGAGAAAATAAACCCCAGACATTCGGGGTGTATTTTCTGCGCTTGCTTGGAAATGAAATTAAAATTTCATTTCGCTCGCTTCGCTTGAAAATACTGCGTTATCAACTTTGTATTTTCTGCGCTTGCTTGGAAATGAAATTAAAATTTCATTTCGCTCGCTTCGCTTGAAAATAATTTTGTTGCGCGAAACTACTCCGCCCATAAAGCGGAGTAGTTTTTTTTGAAAAAATGGATTAAAATATCTTATATAACCCCATGTTTTTTTTAGACAAAATTTTTGGCGATTCTAATAAAAGATATTTAGAAAAAATTCAACCATTAGTGGATGGAATAAATGCGCTTGAACCTAAATTTGAGCTTTTTTCTGATGCAGAGTTGAAAAATAAAACTGAAGAATTTAAAAAACGATTAAATCCGTTAAAAGGCGGGAGCGAGACATTGGATCAACTTTTGCCCGAGGCGTTTGCTTTGGCGCGGGAAGCGGCAAAAAGAAATTTAAACCAGCGACATTTTGATGTCCAATTGATTGGCGGCATAGTTCTTCATCAAGGGAGAATAGCGGAAATGAAAACTGGCGAAGGCAAGACCTTGGCCGCCACTCTCCCTCTTTATCTTAATGCTTTGACCGGGAAAGGGTCTCATCTGGTAACGGTTAATGATTATTTAGCCAAAAGAGATGCGGTTTGGATGGGGCAAATATATTATGGTCTCGGTCTTTCAACTGGATGTATTGTTCACGATGCCGCGTATTTGTATGATCCGGAATACAAAATAGAAACGCAAAACTCAAAACTCAAAACTCAAAACAACAATTTAAAATTTAAAATTGGAGAAAACAGAAATAATGACAAAGAAAGAGATTTAAAAGGAGGGTTTCATGTTGTGCAAGATTTTTTGCGGCCGGTTTCAAGAAAAGAAGCGTATGGCGCTGATATTGTTTATGGCGCTAATAATGAGTTTGGTTTTGATTATTTGAGAGATAATTTGGTTTATGACTTAAAAGAGCAAACGCAGAGAGATTTTCATTTCGCTATTATTGACGAGGTTGATTCTATTTTAATTGACGAGGCCAGAACTCCTTTAATTATTTCCCAGCCTGATTACGAGGCATCGGGATTGTATAAAGAATTTTCCCGCATTATTCCTCGATTAAAAGCAGACGCTGATTATACTGTTGATGAAAAAATGAAAACTGTTGTTTTGACTGAACAAGGCATTGAAAAAATTGAAAAAATTTTGGGAATAAAAGATATTTATCAAGAAAAAGGAATTAAATTTTTGCATCATTTAGAGCAATCTTTGCGAGCCCAAGCCATAAATCCCGC
>JAHJSK010000109.1 GCA_018830365.1 Patescibacteria group bacterium
ACAAAAGAAAGATTCAGTTTTTACCATCATCGGAAATAATGCCTATTCCTGTAGTCGCAGAACTTTTCAAGAATTTAGCTTCTCAGAAAACAGTGGATTATTCGAAGAAGGAAGCAGCAATATCAATCTTCTCACAAGCCGCAGAAGGTGAAAGAAATAATCGAACTGTTCAGCTTTGCGGTTATTTGATTAACAAGGGATTGTCAGAACCAGAAATAAAATCTATCGTTTCTTATTGGAACAAAGAAAACATTCCCCCTATGCCCGAAAGCGAACTTGAAGAAATAATTAGCGGAGCATATAAAAGATATTCTAATAAGAATGATAAACCTTTCCAAGTTTTTACGATTGCGGACGGACTAAAAGAATATCAGAATTTTGCAAAACGTCCAGATAGCGAAAAGGTCAAATTAGGATTTTCGAGAGTTGATACAATTCTTAGAGGTATAAACGCCGGAGAATCAGTTTGCATAATCGGCAAGACCAGTGTCGGCAAGTCAGCATTTTTACAGAACATTGGATTAAACTTTTCAAAGGCAAGTAAAAAACCGACATTGTTCTTCTCTCTTGAAATGCCAATCACAACAGTCGTTGAAAGATCAATCCAAATAGAAAGCGGATTGACGGGCTTTGAGGTTGAAAACCTAATGAAAGGAAACGGTAGTGGAGTTCAGCAAATAACGGAACTTATTTTTACTAATATCCCGAACTTTTTCACCATCACCGAAAGCGGATTAAATCTTGAGCGAATTAAAGGTTATATAAAGTTTGCCGAAGAAAATATTTACAAAGAAAAAACCGGCTTAATTCTAATCGATTATTTATCTCTTATTGACGGCAAGGGGAATAATGTTTATGAACAAGTTTCAAGAGTCGCTAGGGAAATTAAAGACCTAGCAAAAGAGTTTAGCGTGCCGGTAATATTTTTAAGCCAAACAACTAAGCAGTATGATAGTTACGATGAATTGACTCTTGGCAGTGCGAGAGATTCCGGTTCAGTTGATGAAGCTTCGGACTTTGTTCTTGGCATTTGGCGAAACGCTGAATTGAAAAGGTATTCAGAAGATCAAGATTATCCCAACATCCACTTAAAGCTAGGTATCCTTAAGAACCGTAGAGGACACATCGGAAAGATAAGTTTGAAAATGAGTAAGAAGTCACTTCTCTTTGATGAGGATGAGCAAGCAGAAAAAATCAATAGTAATGCTAGCGAAATGTGGTATCAAGAGAAATAATTCAATAAATGAGTATGGAGTAATCATTAAACCTCTTCAAAACGCATCTATGAGCGAATTGAAGCCATTATAAACAGAATGTTAAACAGAAATTAAGGGATAAAAATGATGAGAAAAAATACAAATTCCTTTCAAGTTATTGAATTAAAAAGGGATGGCGAAACTCCCCCGATAAAAATATTCAATAGAGAAATACGATATTTGAAAGCTAAAGATGTTCGCCGAGCAATGAGCAAACTGATTTCGGAATATTGCAAAGGCAGTATAGCAAGCGAGGAAGCAAAGACCTTAACGCATATGTTCTCGACCTATATTCAAATTCTTTCGGCAACTTCATTCGAGGAACGACTAGAAACACTAGAAGGTGAATCACATGCGAAGCAATGAATTGAGACTTAAAAAACTCGAAGAATTAAGGCAGTCAAAATCAATAAAGATATATTGCATTTTTAGGGGAGAGAGAAAAATAAAATTAAGTGATACTTACTGGATGTTTGATGCTGATGAAAACCCGATGGATATAATAGGGATTCGCTCAAATAAAAATGATAGAAATTTTATAATTGATTTTAGGTATTAGGGCACAATGAAAAATCTATTAAACAGGCTACTAAATTTAGAAAAAACTCTTGCTCCAATTGATAAAGGCTTTGCATTTGGCAGGCAACCGGAAGAACAATTAGTTGATGCTTTAGAAAAGTTTAATTCCGAGTGCGGTGTAAATTTTACATTACAGGAAGTTAGGAAATGGGAAAGGATTGATTTAGGAGAAACTGAAATGATAGTTTCACCGAATTGGAGAATAGAAGATGCTTTATTAAAATTCAGTATTGATGAGGAGCGTTTGTAACCTGTTAAAAAATTTACTTGACTTTAAAAATTATGTAGTATATTTTATACCACACTAAGAATAAACCTATATAATGAAGGGTAGTCAAATGACTTTTGGAATGTTAATTAAAAACAAAAGGATCGAATTAAATTATTCGCTGAGAGAGTTTTGCATTAAATTTAAGCATGATCCGAGTAATTGGAGTAAAGTGGAGAGGGATTTATTATATCCTCCTGATGACGAGGACACTTTAAGAATATGGGCTGAGCAACTAAACATTGTCTTCGGTTCAAAGGAGTGGTTTGAATTTTATGATATGGCTTTTTTAAGTCGAAAAAAAATACCTAAAGATTTACTTAGCGATGACGAAGTCATTGAAAAATTACCCCTTTTCTTTAGAACTCTAAGGGGTCAAAAACCATCTGAGGAAGAATTAAAATCTTTAGCAGATTTATTAAAGAAGAGTTAGTAAAAATGAATAGATCTGATTCTTCTCAATTCAAAGCTCCCAAGATTCCTTTTAGAATCATCAGAGAACATGCAGATGATTTTAGAGATAAATATTGGTCGGAAGGAACATTACCTATTGACATATTTAAAATTATAGAGCTAAGATTAAAGCTTGATGTAATTCCCATACGAGAACTTCAAACAAGATATGATATAGATGCGTTTCTATCATGCGATTTAAAATCTATATTTGTTGATTCAAAGCAATTTGAAGAAGATAGATTTTTAAACAGAATTAGATTTTCTGTGGCTCATGAACTAGGTCATTTGGTTTTACATTCAAAGATTTACCAAGATTTTAAATTTGAATCAATCCAAGATAGAATAACATTTATACTTGGTCTTCCAGAAGATGAATATAGCTGGATTGAAAATCAAGCACATGAATTTGCAGGAAGACTTCTAGTTCCAAGAGATATTCTTAAAGAGTGTCTTGATGAGATGAGTGATAAAATTGATTTCGCAAAGGCAAACTATGATGACGAAGAGCTAATAGCCTCATATATTGCACCTAATATTTGTAAGAAATTCCAAGTTTCTGACCAAGTAATTAAGAAAAGAATTTTGAGAGAAAAACTTTTATAAAAACAACTAAACACCACAATGAAGAAAAAATTATTTGAAGAAAGCTCTATCGGTTTAATGGTTTGTGGTGAACCAGTTGTTCCGTTGGGGCTTTTTTCGTTAAATAAAAACACTCTCAATATAGTAGGAAGTTCATATCAAAAAATGGTGACCCAAATGGTGATACTTTTGGGATTTAAGGGTCACCAAATAGTCACCGTTTTGATTTTTAGGTTAAATTTGAAGAAAGCAAGGCTTCGTTTTTGGGCTATTTTCGAAGAGTAACGAGCCAACTGCCGGAGTCGAACCGGCGACCTATTCATTACGAATGAATTGCTCTACCAACTGAGCTAAGTTGGCTTAGATCGCTATCTTAATTTCTTTTTATGTCTATTTTTACGCAATCTTTTTTTGCGTTTGTGAGTA
>JAHJSK010000037.1 GCA_018830365.1 Patescibacteria group bacterium
AACAATTTTAGAAATTTTGCCGGAAATGTTAAAGGATTTTGAAATAATTCATCAAATTGGAGAAAAAAATTTTAATCAAATCAAGAACGAAGCTGAAGCTATTTTATTTGACAAAGAGCTGAAAAAATTTTATCACCCCTACGCTTTTTTAAATGAGACATTTTTAAAGCATGCTTTGGCTGTTTCTGATTTAATTGTGTCGCGAGCGGGGGCAGGCGGTATTTTTGAAATCGCTGTTAGCGCCAAGCCATGTATTTTAATACCATTGACTTGGGCAGCTCAAGACCATCAACGGAAAAACGCTTACGCTTTTGCGGAACGCGGGGGCGGTGAAGTTATTGAAGAAATAAATTTTAACCCTCACTTTTTTTTGTCTAAATTAAAACATCTTTTTTCCAGGCCGGATATTTTAAAAAATATGGCAGAAAAGTCCCGGGATTTTGCTCGGCCCCAAGCTGCTAAAATTATCGCTTCTTATCTTGTTGAATATCTTGCGGCAATTAAAAATTACAAGAAACTTTGAAGCCGAAATGCCTTAAAGAAGGAGAGACCAGACCTCTTTTAACCTGTCTGCCGACAGGCAGGTCTGTTTTTATTCAGCTTGAGAGAGGTCGGGCCTCTTGAAATCTTGTGTTTCGGCTTCAGAGTAAAAAATAATAATGACAAAAGAATTAAAATTAATAAGTCCGGGAGAAATTAGAGTAAGATTTGCGCCTTCACCAACCGGGCCTTTGCATATTGGTTCTGTTCGCACAGCTTTTTTTAATTATCTTTTCGCTCAAAAAGAGCAGGGGACTTTTGTTTTAAGAATTGAAGACACTGATGAAGAAAGATCAAAGCCAGAATGGGAAAAAGATATTATTGAAGGATTGAATTGGTTGGGATTTCAATTTCAGGAGGGACCAGGAAAAGGCGGAAATTTTGGACCCTACCGGCAATCAGAAAGAAAAGAAATTTATAAAAAATATATTGAAAAACTTTTGAAAGAAAAAAAAATTTATTATTGTTTTTGCTCTTTAGAGGAATTGGAAGCGCACAAGAATTATTTAATAGGCATTGGTCAGCCGCTTCGTTATTCGGAAAAATGCGTCAATCTTTCAGAGCAAGAAATCGCAAAAAATTTAGAACAAGGAAAGCCGTGCGTTTTAAGATTTAAGACCCCGTTAAAAAAGGTTATTTTTAAAGACCTTTTAAGGGGAGAAATTGAACAGGATAGCGAGAATTTTGGAGATATGATTGTTGCAAGGGATTTAACCACTCCTCTTTATAATTTAGCTTTGGTTATTGATGATTTTGAAATGAAAATAACTCATATTATTCGCGGAGAAGACCATATTCCAAATACTCCCAAGCAGATTTTATTGGCTGAAGCATTGGGAATAGAGCCGCCAAAATATATTCATCTACCTCTGATTTTAGGTCCAGATAAAACAAAATTAAGCAAGAGACACGGCGCTAAATCAGTTTTGGAATACAAAAAAGATGGTTATTTGGTTCCAGCCATAATAAATTTTTTGGTTTTTTTAGGGTGGAGTCCAAAAACAAACAAAGAAATTTTTTCATTACCATCGCTAATTCAGGAATTTTCTTTAGAAGGAATGCAAAAATCAGCTGCTGTGTTTAATTTCCAAAAATTGGACTGGATCAATGGTTTTTACATTAGACAAAAATCAAAAGAAAAATTAACAGAGCTTTGCTTTCCTTATTTGATTGAAGCAAATTTAATTGAAACTCATTTTGAGACAGAGCAGTGCCCGTTTGCTTGCAACATAGAATTACTCGCGCAAAAATTTAGAGCAAAAGAAACTAAAGAAGAATTTTCTTTTGAGCGTTTGGTAAATATTGTTGAATTATATCATGAGCGGCTAAAAAAACTTTCAGAAATTTCGGAATTGGTTGACTTTTTTTTCAAAAAAAAATTGATTTATTCCAAAGAATTATTGATATGGAAAAACGCTGAAGAAAAAGAAATCAAACAAACTCTTGATAAATTAAAAAAAACATTGGGCAAAATAAAAAAGGAGAATTGGGAAAGAAAAAATTTGGAACAGGTTTTGCTAAAATTAGCTGGAGAAATTGGAGAAAGGGACAGAGGAAAACTTTTGTGGCCATTGCGAGTTGCATTAACAGGTAAAAAGGCGTCAGCAGGACCCTTTGAAATAGCGGAAATTTTAGGAAAAGAAAAAACATTGGAACGAATAGAGCAAGCCAAAAAAATATTATCCGCGGATTAAATGATTTGAAAATTGTCTCCCTATGGGAGATGTCCCGAAGGGACAAAAATTGTAAGTCAACTCTATAAAAAATTTGTTCAAGGGTGTCTGTGAGTGGCATAAATAACATTAATCCCTTTATGATATTGTGTTTTGTGTTATATTAAAAAAGTTCAAGTAGGCAAAGCAATCGCTGAATGTATAATTTTTATACATTCAGAGGAAAGTCCGAACGCTCATTTTCCGAGTAAAATCGGAATCTAAAAAAATAGCGGCTAACAGCCGTCGTCCGCGAGGATAGAGGTGCGAACAGAGACGCCCTAGACATCGAAAGATGTCGGGCGCCCGGTCCGATGTAAAGCGGATTAGGGCGAGTCCTCCAAGTAATTGGAGGGGTGAAACGGCTAAATCCTTATTGGGCGCAAGAACAAACCAAACGGATAATTTTATGCGTTTGGGAAAAGTAGTTCGCTTGACCCTGCTGGCAACATCAGGGATAGATAAATGATTGCTTAAAACAGAATTCGGCTTATTGCCTGCTTGAACTTGCTTGTTTTGGTCGTGTGATTGCTATTTTCAATTTTTTTGTTTGTAAATTGGAGCTTCATTGCTGTCGTCTACAACGACTCCCCGTAGGGTTGCAATTGAAAATTGAAAATTGAAAATTAATTTTACAAGGGAGTCTGCTTCGCGTTCAGGAAAATTAAAAAGGAATTTTTTTATTTCGTTATTTCGCCACTCGTATAGTTATCAACATATTCTTGGAATCAGTTTTCCTTTGGGCATTTCAATAGGACGCAAACCGCCTAAATTGGTTTTTAAAAATACTCCCTTGCCTTTTTCCGCTTTGCCGATAATTTTTGCTTTTGGATTGAATTGTTTTAAAATTCCAAGAACCTTTTTAATGTTTTTTGGAGAAACAGCGGCAATAAAACGACCTTCCGAGGCAAAAGAAAAAATATCAATTCCTAAAAATTCAGACAAAGCAATCGCTTCTTTTTTATAGGGCAAAAATTTTTCTTCCAAAATTATTTTTACTTTTGACTTTTTCGCTATTTCAACTATGTTGGCGGCTAATCCGCCGCGCGTGGGATCTTTGCAAGCGTTTAAATATCTGCTTGTTTTTTTTATTTCTAAATTCAAGGGCTTGCAATCGCTTTTTATTTTTGTTTTATAATTAAATCTTTCGGAAAGCAAAGCAACTGTATGGTCGCCCAAATCGCCAGAGGAAATTATAAAATCATCTGGCTTTGCTCCATTATTAGAAATAATATTTTGAGCCGTTCCTATGCCTGCTGTGGTAATTTCAATTTTATCTATTTTCCCTTTTTCCATAACTTTTGTGTCTCCTGTTACAATTGGCACTTTCGCTTTTTGAGAGACCTTGTTTATGGATTTTATAATTTGCAAAAAATCTTTTTTAGAAAAACCTTCTTCAACAACAATACTTAAAGAGATGCCCAAGGGTTCGGCTCCCATTACAGATAAATCATTGATGGTGCCGCAAACAGCGATCTTGCCAATGTCTCCTCCGGGGAAAAAAATCGGGTTAACAATAAAAGCGTCAGTGGTAAAGACCAAATTTCCTTTTCCCAATTTGAAGCCCGTTTTCATTAAAGTTTCAGTGGGTAAAACCGCGGCATCGTCTTCACAATTTTTCCATTCGGTTTTGCATTTCAAAATTCGCCTGATTTCTTTTAATAACTCCCATGATTTATAGCCCCCTCCGCCGTGATCCAGTTCTATTTTTTGAGCAGTATGAAGCATAAAATAGGCAAAATTTGTAAAACAAATTTTTAATTTTTAATTTTAAATAAACCCCTCACCTTTTTTCCCAAAGGAGGGGTTTATTTAACTTGTTTATCAATGGGCTTAATGGGGTCAATAGATGAGACAATAGGCGACACAAACAAATCTTGATTTAACACACCTTTTTTTGCTTTTATCCCTGAAATTTTGCTAATTATTTCAAAACCTTTTTCGGTCTTTTTTTCAAGAGAAACATCGTATTTGCCAGGCTGAACCAAAACATAATAACGGCCCATTGCGTCAGTAATGGCAAAATGAATTTGTTGATTTAATTTCGCGAAAAATATTCGCATAAATGCAAATGCTAAAGGTTTTTTTGTTTTTTTATCCAAAACCAAACCCCAGACCCTTTGCTTAAAGCCAAAATGTTTTAAGAGCCACAAGCCAATAAAAACCCAAACCATTATTTGATTAAAAATAGTTGGTTTTAAAAGCCAAACAACAAGAGATAAAATAGAACCAAGAAAAAATAAAATTTCAGGTAGCCATCGTTTAACAATTTCCCAACGATAATTGAATTTAATGTATTTCTTTTTTGCCACCTCATTCCAGTCAAAACCCAATGGATCCATTGGAATGTTAATGGTGGTTATTTTCGGGTCAATGATTCTCATTAATCCGCCGCGATAAATATTATCGTAAATTTCGTCAGACATTCCCAAAATTTTTTGCGAAGGAAATTGATAGTGTGTTTTTTTTGTCTCAATATAATATTCTCCTGGCGGAACAAAAAAACCGAACCGCCCGTTCATGTCCGTGATTCTTGTTTGTATTTCCTTGTTATTTTTATCTTTTAAAACAACATAAACCGGGTCTAATGGCTGTTTTGTTTCTGCGTCATAAACCACGCCCCATTGCCTTCTCCTGCTTCGCATCATTCCAGCTAAACTAATAGCAGAAAGTAGGCGAATAGGTAAAACAGCAAAATCTGAAACCGAGGCCGCCAAAGGCATTAAACTTATCAAACCAGTAGTCGCTGCCACAGCAACTGTGCCCACAGCAACCACTTTTGTCGCGACATTAACCACGGGCTCAGCCATTATTTGCTGAACTTCTGGGTTCTCGCGAACTTTTTCAATTTGTTGTCTAACTTGCTTTTCAATCGCTTTTGTCGCTAATTGAATTTGTTGAATATTTTTCTTGATCGCTTGTCCGACTTGTTGAACGCCGTCGCCAATCCCTTGCCAAATAGATTCAATTATTGGCGGTACGACAGGTGGTTCAACAGGTGGTTCAGGTGGTGTTGGCGGGGTTGGCGGTTCAGGTGGTGTTGGTGGTTCAGGTGGGGTTGGTGGTTCAGGAGGGGTTGGCGGTTCAGGTGGTGTTGGCGGGGTTGGCGGTTCAGGTGGTGTTGGCGGGGTTGGTGGGGTTGGTGGGGTTGGTGGAGTACCACCGCCACCCCCCCCGCAATCCGTAGGACAATTACTGGAATTTTCGCCAACATCGCAAGCGCCATTTCCGCAAAAAACCTCGCCGCTAATTTGCTGACCAACATTGGCCGCTAAAATCACTTCGGTCGCAAAAAAACGAAATAAAAAAATTAAAATAATTAAAAAAAAAGATAAATATTTCATAGAATACAATATTGTTTTTTTCCTTCTTTTGGATTTTTAATTTCTGATTATGCTAATTTTTGATTAACCCAAACAAACTCAAAGCTCAAAACGCAAAACTTAAAACCTATCTTAAAACTCAAAACCTATAATTTTTGTTTTTCAGTTTTGGTTTTGAGCTTTGACATTTGAGTTTTGAGATATTAATTCGCTTCAATTCGCTATTGCTGTTACAATAATTGTTGCGCTGTAATTACCCTCTTTTAAAAATTTGGCATTGGATTGAGCTTGGAATTTTATTTTCTCAGCTTCGCCGCCGCCACTTGTACTGGTGGTTCTATTAATTACCGCGACATCGGTGGTGGAAGCATTTAACCAACATTTATCAGCAGTGTTTAGCGCGCCAGCATTGCAAGCCGCGCCATCATCCTTAAACAAAGTAGCGGTGTCAGCAAAGGTTGCCGGCTCAACAGAATAACCAAATTCAGCTGCGCTAGCGGCAGGAGAAGACCAAGTGTAATCAGGAACGCCAACAGTGGCAGGAGAATAATCGCTGAAATCATAAGTGCCGTCCAAAATCATTGAAGGAGTGCTTGTGGATTTAAGAGATAAAACAAAACCAGCCGGGTTATCTGTAATAACTGTCCAAGTGGTAGAGGCAGAGCTTGCTCCGCCGCTTATTCCACCAATGGCCGGACTCATCGCAACATCAACTGGTGAAGAAATACTAATGGAAATCTCGGACATTTGGCGATAGCCAGCTTTTAATTTATAAAGAGAGCTCGCAGAAATTCCCGTGGCAATTTCGCCAACAGTATCTGCAACCCGATAATTAGTTGAAGTTTGAGAGTCGCCACCGCCCACATTAATAGAATCGTATTGAATACGATAATTAGTGCTTGTGGCGACATAAGCCCGCGCAGGCAACAGATAACAGAAAACAGTTAACAGAAAACAGCAGAAAACAGTTAACAGAAAACAGTTAACAGAAAACGGAAAAGTAATTTTTAATTTTTTAGTTTTTGAATGATTGTCCATAAAATTTTACCGATTTCTTCAGACAAATCTAAAATTTTATCGTAATCTTTTTTACAAATATATTTTTCAATGTAAGCAAAATATAGAAGATACTTAACTTCTTTTAATGAGCCGTAAGAAATTTCTAAAAATCTTCTATATTCTTTTTCGCTTTGTCTGGCAAAACCTTCAATGGCATTTAAGGGAACAGAAATCACAGCTCGCCGTATTTGCGAAGTTAAGCCGAATAATTCTTCTTTTGGAAATTGTCGGCTTATTCTATAAATTTCGTGCGCGAGCTTATCAGCTTTTTGAATCAAAATACTATTCCGTCTCATTGTTTCCTGTTATCTGTTGTCTCTTTTTTTCTTATTTCAAAATGACCGAGAGCCCATTTAAAAAACCAAAGAACAAGAAATAAAATTATTAAACCAACCAAAATAAGCTTCCATGGAATAACCCAAAAACTTAGCGATTTTTGGTCAATGATGTTTTGATAACCGCGATTAAGCCCCGCAAAAGCGGTATACCGTCCAAAAAGAAATTCCTTGTCCCACTTCACTTCTCTTTTTCTCAAAGAATCCGGCATGGCAAAAAATGGCTCCATTTCTATTTCTCCCACTTTTTTCCCTAAAATATTTTTTATTTCAATAATGCCATAAGGATTTAAATGAACATTGCCTTTGTTTTCAAAAAATATTTGAAAAGAAACAGGATTTTTTTTAGAAGCGTTTTCGTAAAATTTTTTGTCTGTAATAAAATTTTTTAAAACACCATTTTCTTTTGCTTCCCCATTCACTCTGATAAAAACAAGACATCCCAAGCGAGAAACCATTTTCATTTGTCCTGTTGCTTTTTCTTTTTCAACCGCGCCTTGTGGTTCAGGAGGATTAGTGGTAATTAAAACCGAGCCATAAAGACCGCGTGGCTCCGCGTCTTTTGGAATGGAAATTTTTACTGGCAGAGTAATTCTTTGTCCATGATTTAAAGTGAAATTTGTCATTTCTGGCTGAATATAATCTTTTAAAGAATAAGGCCCTTTTTCTTTACCTAAAAGCACTACTGTTTCCTCTGGATTTTCCGAGCCCTTAAAATCCTCTATATCAATATTAAAATTCATTGTCCGACCAATGCGATTGGCAATAGAAATTTCTTTTGTATATTCATCTCCTGGATTTACTAATAATTCAATTTTTCCTGGGGCTAAAATAAAATCCCCCTTTTCTGGCAATTGGAGATTTTCAATAACATAAGCAAAAACAGGAGATAAATTAATATTAAAAAATAATATCCCGTTTATTATCAAAAAAATAAAAAAGAATTTTTTCATAGAGGTTATTAAACCTATATAACCTACACTTGCTCGGGAAAACAAAAAGCTTGCCCTGTTAAATTTGTTCCGCAACTATTTAACAGGGTGAATTTTTGTTTTCCCTCGCTTCGCTTGATTATAAAATTTTTGCAAAACAGGGAACATGGAACAATTTGCTCCCCGTCCCCTGTTATCTGCTCCCTGTTATCTGTTTTAATTCATCAATGCTGTCGCTATTATGGTTGCGGTGTAATTCCCCTCTTGCAGATATTTAGCATTTGACTCTGTCTGGAATTTTACTACTTCTGCTTCGCCGCCTGCGGCCGTATTAGTAGTTCTATTGATTATTTGGACATCAGTGGTGGAAGCGTTTTGCCAACAGCTGTTAGCCGCGTTCGCAGTGCCAATGTTGCAAGCCGTGCCATTGTCCTTAAAAAAGGTGGCAGTGTCAGCAACAGTTGCCGGCTCAACAGTATAACCAAATTCAGCTACGCTCGCGGCAGGAGAAGACCAAGTGTAATCAGGAGCAGTAGTTGTGGCAGGAGAATAATCGCTGAAATTGTAAGTGCCGTCCAAAATCATTGAAGGAGTGCTGGTGGATTTTATAGTCATGTTAAAACCAGTATCATTGTTGGTAATAACTGTCCATGTGGCTGAACCAGTTCTAGGGGATCCTAAGTTGCCAGTTACGCCGGGAATAGCGGATGACATTGTTACATCAGCTGGCGAAGAAATGCTAATTTCCGCTGAAACCGCTTGAGTAACAATTACGGTATCTTCAACTGCGCTGGCTAATTCTGGTTCAAAAACCAAAAACACGCTGCAAGCTATTAAATTAGCGATTAAAACTAAACTTAATATTTTTTTCATAAAATTTATGTTCAAATTTTTTTACCCCTCACCTTTTTCCCGAAGGAAAAAGGATAATGGGGATTTATCCCTCACCTTTTTCCCGAAGGAAAAAGGATAATGGGGATTTATCCCTCACCTTTTTCCCGAAGGAAAAAGGATAATGGGGATTTATCCCTCACCTTTTTCCCGAAGGAAAAAGGAT
>JAHJSK010000038.1 GCA_018830365.1 Patescibacteria group bacterium
CAACATAAATATAATTTTTTAATTTGCTTTTTATAGCGTAAACATAATACATGCTTTTCACTAGAAAATACGCGCGCCTGCCTGCCGGCAGGCAGGTTTGCCAATTTCGCCATCAAGGCATTTCGGGCAGGGCCTGCCTGCATCGTTATGAAGCATTTCGGGCAGGCCCGCCACAGAAGCGCTTCACAATTTAATAATTTTCAATTTTTTCCGCCACACAGCTACGCTAAACAAGGATTCACTTGAAATAAAGTTCAAACTGAGTAAAAAATTATTCACTATAAAAATGAGTTTTTAATTCGTTCTCTGAAATATATTTCAGAGCTTGGCGACCAGATATGCAATTTTTTCTCCGAAAAAATTGCACTGGCGAGACGCGGCAATGGGATGATTAATTTACCCCTCACCTTTTTTAAACAAAAAGGTGAGGGGTTTAACCAAACAGCCCATTTTCTTTTCAAGATAAATCCCTCACCTTTTTCCCTTCGGAAAAAAGGTGAGGGATAAACACTTTCCGATACATGATAAATTGCTTTAATGGTCCCCTTGTCTAATTCAAGATGATTGGGAATAGTTAAAGTTTGTTTTGTGTCATTAGAAAAAAATCGCGCTAATTTAATATGACTGCCTTTTTGAGCAGCCTTCACAAAACCAAAACATAGAAATATTTTTACTACTTCTTTGCCGGAAAGAATTTTAAGTTTTGGCATAAATCAAAGAATCAATTTCTAAATTAGCCAAAATTGATGGCTCGGAAGCCAAATCAAAATCTTCCAATTTTTCACCCTCCAATTGGAGCGAGACGGCTTGTTTAAGGTTTTTTATCAATTTATCAAGCGTCTTTCCTTGAGTAACAACCGGCAAATCAAGACATTCGGTAATATAGTATTTCTCGCCTTTATAAATATAAACTTGGATAATTTTTTTCATAAGAATAGAGGATTCAATGTTTTTTCAATTCTCAAGCAAATGGCGAAGCGAGGGAAAACAATTTTAACTTAAAGAGATTTTTTCATTTTTTCTTTTAATTCGTCAATTAATTTTATTTTTATTGGGTCTACTTTATATTCCAAAGCCAAATAATAACTTGTCCAAAAACTCAAAATAATATTAGAAAAAATTTTATCATTAATATCTTTACCTTCAACTTGAATAGTTTCGGTCTCTATCCCCTGTTTTCCGAACAAGTCCCGCACAATTTTCATTTGTTTTAAAATTCGCGGATGCGTGGAGAGGTCTTTTAAAAAAATAACAAAAAGTTTTTTGTTTAGCGATTGTTGCTCTCCCGCTTTCCAAAAACCCATAATTTCATGATGAGAAAGTTCCGGAAAATAACCGTAACCAGTTATTATTTTTGCCGCTTCATTTAAACCTATTTTCCAAATATAGGGCAAGACATTGAGGTTTTCCGAAGTATAAATAAAGGGAATTTTTTTAAATAATTTTTTAGCTATTTTTTTCCCCTGATTTTCTAAATTTTTCGGATGTAAATTTTTTTCTAAAAACAAGAGAGCATTAAGATTGTTTTTAACAATATCACAATTATTTAAAATTTTCAATAGCGCTGCAAATTGATAACCAATAGCGAGCCGTGGAGCAATGATTCCCGAAGGCACAATAACTACTGGAAATTTATCATTTTTAGTTTGTTCAACTAATTTGCCTCCTGATGCAATGGAAATAATGGAAAAGTTTTTCTTTTTTGCCGCTTGGTAAGCGGATAAAGTTTCTTCAGTGTTGCCGGAATAAGAAATACAGACGACTAAATAATTTTTGTCTATTCCAAAAGGCAAGTCATAATTTTTATGTAAAATCACGGGTAAAGAAATTTTATTAGCATTAAGCCATGTTTTTAAAATTTCGCCGGGCAAGCCACTGCCGCCCATTCCGCAAATCACGATGCCTTTAAAATTTTTTTTGATTCCTATATTTTCCGCCGCGTCAATGCCCTTTTGAAATTGTTTAGGAAAGTCCAAAATATCTGACCGTATTTTAAAGTTTTTAATTTTGCTATTGACAATTTTCATAGGTTTGATATATTGATATATAATCATCAACTCTTTGGGGCTCATGGAGAAGGATTTCTCCATGAGTTTTTTTTATTCACCCGCTTAAATTTTTTAACCTTTAAAAATTCTAAAAAAACTTTGGCGGACGAAATGAATTGCTCAATTATTTATTATTAATTAACTGCTTTTTGTTTAGGATTTTGAAACTTGGGATTTGATTGGACATTGAACATTGAAGCTTGGGCATTAATTAGAAATTAGGTGAATTAGAAATTAGAAACTTTATCAAATGTCAAATGTCAAATGTTTTCTTTTGTGTCTACTTTTTGCTCATTAAACTTTTTTTGTAGGTTTCTAAATTTTCCAAAACAATGCCCAGTCCCTTGATCACGCAAAACAACGGCTCTTCGGCCAAAAAACAAGGCACGCCAGTGGCTTGCGATATGAGCCGATCAATGTTTCTCAATAAAGAACCGCCGCCGCTTAAAATCATTCCTTTGTCCATAATATCAGCCGAAAGCTCTGGTGGCGTTTTTCTTAAAACCTGTTTCACTCCTTCTATAATTTCCAATAAAACAACTTTTAACGGCTCCACTAATTCATTTGAAGATATTTTGATATTTCTTGGCAAACCAGAAATCAAATCACGGCCTCGAATTTCAAAAAAATCCTCTTTGCGCTGCCGCATAGCTGTCCCGATTTTTATTTTAATTTCTTCAGCTGTCTGCGTTCCAATAGCCAAGCTATATTTCTTTTTTATATAATCAGAAATCGCAGCATCCATTCTATCACCGCCAACCCTGATGGAACTGGCAGTCACAATGCCGCCCAAAGAAATAACCGCAATTTCAGAAGTCCCGCCTCCGATATTAATAATTATATTTCCCTGGCTAAGTCCAATGGGAATCCCAGCTCCAATTGCCGCCAATATCGGTTCCTTGGCAACAAAAGCTTTTTTAGCGCCCGCGCTTAAGGCAGCTTCAATAACTGCTCTTCTTTCTGTGGAAGTAGAACCAGTGGGCACAGAAATTATCAATTCCGGTTTAAAAAAATTAAATCCTTTTTGCGCTTTTTGAATAAAATATTTAAGCATTGCCCGAGTTACGCGATAATCAGCAATCACTCCATCTTTTAATGGACGGTAGACAGTTATGGTTTCCGGGGTTCGTCCAATCATTAATTTTGCTTCCTCGCCAACGGCTAAGACCTTTTTTTCTGGTTCAGAAATAGCCACCACTGACGACTCCTGCAAAATTATTCCTTTTTTTGGGACAAAAACCAAAGAGTTGCAAGTTCCTAAATCTATGGCGATTTTAGTTATAAACATATTTTAAATAATTTTCAATTTTTGTCCCTTCGGGACATCACCCGTAGGGTGACAATTTTCAATCAATTTACCAATTCTCAAATTTTTAAAGTTTGAAAATTATGTCATTGGGATTTCATTGTAAATTGGTACTTGGGATTTGAAAATTTATAAGTGGTATTTGCTGGATCGTCCGAAGGATAAGCCCCTCGTAGAGTTGATTTTGAATTTACCCGCCTAAATTTTTTTACCCAGCTAATTTTTTTTAAAATTTTTGGAAGTTTAAAAATTTTGGCGGGTGAACTTGAATGTTTGAATTTTAAAGTAAAAACGCGTTAATGTTCTCCGAATTCATATTTTACAATTTCTTTTTTTATTGGACCCTTGAATAGAGTGTAAAAACCGCAATAAATCCACTCTGAAAAAGTTTTAAATTTGCCCTTTTTTTCAAATCTTCTAGGGGCGTAATAAATTTTCTCGTTAATAATCCTAAATTTTCCTTTTCTGGCTATTCTTTGAGAATAGTCATGGTCTTCGCCAATAAGAATGTTTTCGTCAAATCCTTTAATTTTTTGATGATAAGATTTTTCAACTAAAATAGCCGCTCCTATGGAAAGAGGTTTTATATATTGAGCCAAAAAAAAGAACATATTCAAAAGAGCGGATATAAGTTTGTAGCTAAATTTATCAAGGGCGAATTGAAGATAAAACCCAGCGACATTTAAATTTTTTGTTTTAAATGTATTCATCGCTTTGGATAAAAATTTTTCCGGCAAAAGAGTGTCGGCGTCTAAAAATAACAACGAGTCCCCTTTTGCCTGCATTGCTCCTTGATTTCTTTGATGAGCCGGGCTTCTTTTTTCGCTAATCACTAATTTGCAATTATAATTTTTAGCGATTTTTTGGGTCTCATCTTTTGAATTTCCGTCAGACACGATAATTTCATAATCCTTGTAATCCTGCGATTTTATGGACTCCAATAATTTAGGCAAATATTTTTCTTCATTTAAAGTTGGAATAATTATAGAAAGCATAAATAGTTTGTGTTATGAATTGTTTGAGTTATGAATTGTGAATTTTTGCTTTTTCCTCGCTTGCCCCGATTAGCGGGGATTCGCTTGATTATACTTTGTATAATCTGCGCTCGCTCGGAAAAACAAAAACTTTGTTTTTGTTTTTCCCTCGCTTCGCTTAATTATAGAGAATTATAGAGAATATTAGTCCATAAGGCAAGACCCCGCGTTATTTGATTATTTAAAGGAAAGGCAGGGCTTAAATAGATATGCGTTGTTAAGCGATGCAATTAAAAATCTCTACAATCCTTTAACAATCCTTTAACAAATTTCTATCTATTTGACACAACTCCTTGCAGCGAATTGTTTTTGAATACCATATAAATACCAAAACACATTATGAAGCGGCGCAAAAATATGGTATCATACAAAAAATTCCCTTTCATAGGATTTTATAAATAGCGTGGAGAGATCCGACCTCTTTTAACCTGTCTGCCGACAGGCAGGTCTGTCTGCCGACAGGCAGGTTTGTTTTTTATCCAGTTTTAGAGAGGTCGGGTCTCTTGAAATCTTGCATTTCGTAATTCAAGGTAAGAGAACGAAGTCGCAAAAAGCGAGTTTCGTAATTCTAAAAGTAAATTATGAAAATTTGGTTTAATGGAAAATTTATTGATTCCAAAAAAGCTATTGTTCCTATTTTAACGCACACTCTGCATTATGGCAGTGGCGCTTTTGAAGGAATTAGATTTTACAAAACAGAAAATAATTCCGTGATTTTTCGTTTAGATGAACACTTAAACCGTCTTTTTTATTCATGCTCGGTTTTATCAATGAAAATTTCTTATTCGCAAGAAGAAATTAAAAAAGCGATTATCTCGCTTATTAAATTAAATAAATTAGACGAGGGTTATATAAGACCAATTGTTTGGTATGGCAATAAAATGGGACTTTACCCCGGGCAAGCTGATGTTAATGTCGCGTTAGCTGTTTGGCCATGGGAATCTTATTTAGGGAATAAACCTATTAAAACAATTATTTCAAAATTTATTCGGCTTCATCCAAAATCAATTGTAGCTGACGCTAAAATTTCCGGATATTACGCTAACTCGGTTTTGGCTTCTTTGGAAGCGAAAAATAAAAAAGCTGATGAAGCGATTTTTTTGGATTACAAAGGCAATGTCGCTGAAGGTCCTGGTGAAAATATTTTTTTAGTAAAAAATAAAAAAGTTTATACTCCAAAACGCGGTTCAATTTTACCCGGCATTACCCGCGATTCAGTCCTTGCTTTATTAAAAGATTTAAAAATACCTTTTAAAGAAAAAGAAATATCGCCAAAAGAATTAAAATTCTGCGACGAACTTTTTTTCACTGGAACGGCTGTTGAAATTTGTCCTATTGGTAAAGTTGATAATACGTTTATTAATAATGGTAGAATTGGCGAAATTACAAAAATAGTGAAAGATTTGTATTGTCGCGTTGTTCGCGGTTTAGAAAAAAAATATTTAAAATGGTTGAATTTTATAAAATAATTTTAAAAAATGTTAAAAGTTTTAAGAAAAAAAATTGATGAAGTTGATTATAAAATAACCCGGCTTTTAGGGAGTAGGTTTGGGCTTACTAAAAAAGTTGGCGAATACAAAAAAGAAAACAAATTAAATGCTTGCGATCCAAAAAGAGAATTTCAAATGATGAAAGAAAGAATGGAATGGGCGAAAGAAAATAATTTGAATCCAAAATTTATCATTAAATTATTTAAAAACATTATAGCAGAAGTAAAAAAAGAGCATAAAAAAATAAAGAGTGTTAACTCTATATTATCTGCGCTCGCTCGGGATAGCAAATAAATTTGCTCTCCACTCGCTCGCTTGACAATAATTAAAAATGGAAATTAAAATAAATAAAAAACCGCTTATCGGAATTATTGGCGGAAATGGTAAAATGGGCAATTGGTTTAAAATTTTTTTTGAACGGAACAATTTGCCAGTGATAATTTCTGATTTAAAAACAGAATTGTCTAACATTGAGATAGCCAAAAGAGCGGATATTGTCATTATTTCAGTTCCTATTCAGAAATTCAGCGCTGTGATAAAAGAAATTAAGCCGTTTTTAAAAAATGATTCTTTGCTTGCGGACATTACTTCGTTAAAAACTCAACCGCTTAAAGAAATGTCCAAGTGTTGCTGCGGCGTCTTGGGGATGCACCCCTTATTCGGGCCAATGGCGCAGGATTTAAAAAACCAAAACATTGTTTTTTGCTATCAAAAAAATAATCACTGGGTTGATTTTTTAAAAAAACTTTTTCAGAAAAATAACGCTAATGTTATTGAAATTTCAGCCAAAGAGCATGATCGCCAAATGGCTTTTACGCAAGCGCTTTTACATTTTATCAATTTGAACTACGCTCATATTTTTGCGGATAAAAAAATTAAACTACTTTCAAATTTTTTAACCCCGGCTTTTAAACTTCAGAGTTTGGTATTGGGAAGAATTCTTGGTCAAGATTCTCATTTATACGCTTCGTTAGAAATGGAAAATCCTTATTTTTGCCGTGTTTTGGAATCTTACGAACAAAAAGTCGATCAGCTTAAAAAAATAATAAAATCAAAAGATTATCGCAATTTTGAAAAGCAGTTTAATCGTTCAGCAAACGCTTTTTCCGATTTTATCAAAATCGCTCAAAAAAAGAGCGCTGAAGTTTTAAAGATATTAGAAAAACAGCAAGTAAAAATTGGCAAAATAAATAAAATAAAAATCAGTGAAAGTAAAGTCGGTTTTTTAGGTCCAGAAGGCACATTTTCATGGGAAGCTGGCAGAAAAATATTTTCAAAAAATAATTTATTAGTTCCTTTTGAAAATATTTCTGATATATTCGTGGCTATAGCGGAAGAAAAAATTGATTTGGCTGTCGCGCCGATTGAAAATCGCATCGCTGGATTGGTCTCGGAAACAATTAATTCTTTTATTGATTTTCCTGTTTTCGCTATAGGCTCTTTTAAAATGCCAATACATCATTTTTTAGTTTCAAAAGAAAATAATTTAAAAAAAATCAAAATAATTAAATCTCATCCTCAGCCGTTAGCTCAATGCAGTCATTGGCTAAAAGAAAATATCCCATGGGCGATTCAAGAATCAGCATCAAGCACAGTTGCTCCGCTTAAAGGATGTTTGGAAAACACAGGGTTTATCGTGTCATATTATATTGCCAAAAAACATAAATTAAATATCTTAGGTAAACGAATTGAAAACATTAAAGATAATTTTACAAGATTTTTGGTTATTGCTAATCAAATTAATGACAGAATTATTAAAAATTTTCAGCCAAAAAATACTCTTCTTTTGCTCTCCATTTATGATAGGCCAGGTATTTTACGCGACATTTTAAGCATTTTCGCTAATAAAAATATTAATCTTTCAGCTATTCATTCAATTCCTTCTTATTCTCTTGCTTGGGATTATTTCTTTTTTCTTGAAGTTGAAAAACAATATTTTTCAAAAGAAATAAAGGAGTGTTTAAGGGAACTGGAAAAATATTGTCCATATATTAAACCAATAGGCAGTGCTTAAAGTAAGTGTGTATATTTTTAATGTTCAAATGCAAAGAGCAAAATTTAATACAAAAAAATATTTTACAAAAAATTTTTTGAAAACAGAAAATTTTGGAGAGGAAATGGCAAAAAAAATTTTAAAAAGTTCTTTACCGCAAGCTGTTGTTATTGGTTTGCTCGGCGATTTGGGCAGTGGCAAAACAACTTTTTCAAAGGGCTTTGCTAAGGGCTTGGAAGTAAAAGAAAAAATTCTTAGTCCGACTTTTGTAATTTTAAAAAGATTCAAAATCGCAAAATGCAAACATAAAAATTTTTATCATCTTGATTGTTATCGTATTGAAAAAGAAAAAGAGATTTTGGACTTAGGATTTAAGGAAATTATTTCTAATTCGCAAAACATTGTTTGCATTGAATGGGCAGATAAAATTAAAAATATATTGCCCACAGATACATTGTTTTTGCATTTTGAGATGATTGATAAAAATACAAGAAAAATAATCGCGCATCGCGAATTATGA
>JAHJSK010000039.1 GCA_018830365.1 Patescibacteria group bacterium
AGCTCAGGGGCCAGAGCGGACGTTTCATAAGCGTTAGGTCGGAGGTTCAAGTCCTCCCATCGGCATTTTTCACAACTCTAAAACTAAATAAACCCAGGACATTTAGGTGGGGCTTATTTCTAAAAGATATTTGGGGAACAATCTTTCGTTTGACAAATAACCATTGAACAATATGGACAAAAAAGAATTTGATATTTTTTTCAAACCTTATTCAAAAAATGTTGATAATGCTAATAGGTATGGATTTTGGAAATTATCTGATGCTCTTATCGCCCAAATAATAAAGGACAACATTTCGATTAAAATTGACGAGGATACAGTTATTTTAGATGCTGGCGGAGGGACGGGTAGAAAAACCGCTTCGAGATCTTAATCCAATATTTATTTAGGCTTTTAGGGAACGCGCAACAAAGAGAAACCCTGACAAAATATTAAATGAATACGAATCAAAAAAAGAATTTTATGGAATAAGCTCCACAGATCAACGCGAGCTGATTAAATTAGAATCAGCGTTTTATGCAGTTGTACCTAAAAAATTTCACGCAGTGGAAATTTCGCCCATTTCACCTTTTGGACTTAATTCGGTAATAACAAAAAGAAGTCAAAATGTTTCGCTTTCCACTATTCGAGGTTCAGAGGGAGTGAGCGATCCGACAACACCACTTATGCTTGAGTGCGCAATGAGAAGGAAACAAATGCTTGCGAATAATGACACTCGCATGAATTTAGTAAATTTAGCAACTACGCAGCGAGTCCTTCGACTTCAGCCTTTTGATAAAGATAAAGGTTATATGCAACATTTTACTCTTTTTGGGCTTTGTTCGGGAGGGCGCGACCAAAGAAACGAGTCTTTTATGATTGACTCTACTATTGAGCACATCTCCATATGGCTTGATCTCATAAGACACCTTAAAAGTATTGGACATTCTTTTGATAATATTTCTGTAAATTTCTCCGACATTCAAGTTCTTGAACAATTAATCACAACATTATCAATTCCAAGAGAAGAGATCAATAAAAACTCTTTGAATGAAAACTACGATTTTTTTAAAAAATACAATATTGATCTCCCAAGGGAAGTTAATTCCATACAAGAAATTGAAACTGAAATTCTTGAGCGACATGGACTGGAAAACAAGATTCCTTATTTTATGGTTCTTGAACAGAGGATTCTACAACCGCTTAGAAAAAAATATCCAGAAGTTCGTTTTTGTTTTGATTTTACCAGAAAGGCTGGACTTGGTTATTACCAAAAAGCATGTTTTCATATTTTTGCTTCAAACTTTGAAGGTAGAAATATACAACTTGCCGATGGCGGATCGGTTGATTGGTTAGAAAAATTTTTGCATAATAAGAAAGAACGGGCCACGACATCTGGCTTTGGAGCCGAGCTTATCCAAAAACTATTTTGTTCAGAAAAAATTTAATAATTTAAAAATCACCATGAAACTTAATCTAACTAAACCAAAAAAATTACAGCAAAGAGATACGATTGGGATAATTGCTCCTTCCGCGGGTAGCGCGAATATTTTTCCCCACAGAATTGAAAATGCCGTTAAATCGCTGAATCGGTTAGGATATAAAGTAAAATTTGCCACACATTCTTTAGAAAGAAACGGATATGTATCGTCCGAACCTGAAAAAAGGACCGATGATATCCATGAAATGTTTACAGATGACGATATATCCGCAATTATTTGCACAATCGGCGGCGATCATTCAAACCAAATATTAAAATATCTAAATTTTGAGCTTATAAAAAATAATCCCAAAATCTTTATTGGTTTTTCCGATATTTCAGTTCTGCATTATGCATTAATGAAGAAATCAAATCTTCAAACATTTTATGGTCCATGTTTGATGACTCAATTTGGCGAATATCCGGACATACTACCATATACTTTAGAATATTTTAACAAAGCAATTGCATCTTCGGATCCAATAGGAGATATTATTTCTTCAAAAGAATGGACCGCTGAAATTCTTGATTGGACCATAAAAAAAGATTTAGAGAGACCAAGAAAGCTAATACAATCTGACGGGCACGAATGGTTAAAGCAAGGCTCCGCTTCTGGATCGATTTTTGGCGGATGTGTGCCATCAATTAATCATTTAGCTGGGACTGAATATTGGATTGATCCAACCAATGATATTTTTTTTATAGATATTCCCGATGGACATGAATTCGGAAAAGGTTTGCCCATTGACGCGCTTGATTCTTATTTTGCAGATTTAGACAATATGGAAATTTTTGAAAAAATAACAGGATTAATAATTGGTCGTCCTTACAATTACTCACTGGATGAATATAATGAGTTAAAAAAAATTATTTTGTATTATACACGAAAACATAATTATCCAATACTATTAAATGCCAATATTGGTCATTGTGATCCAATAATAACATTGCCACTTGGCGCGGACACCACAATGGACTCAAAGCAAAATAAATTTTCTGTTGACGAATCAAATGTTATATGATTTATGCATAAAATTATATATAAAAATGATACCTAATTATTTACAAAATCAAATTAAAAAAGACGACTTAAAATTCAAGAATGGTGATCTAAAATTTTTTGTCTTGCCAATATATGATCCAAAAACGCACCACCTTGAATTAACGCAAAATGGTTATTTTCGAGCGCTTATAACATTGAGACATTACATCAAGATTATATCTGATTATTATTTTGGATACAAACAAAATGCAAAAAATATTGATTTATTTATGTTTACTCCAAGCATATCGTCTCCGATGGGCTCTGGCTCAGATTCAGAAGCAATTCCAATTAAATTTGGCAAACACAATTTAAACTTAGTTGACTCTTCTCAATTTGGGCTTGAACCATTATTATTAAATGGAATTGATAAAGTTTATTGCTACTTGCCTTCAATGCGAGGCGAGAAGCCAAACAAAAGACACTTAAATCAATTTTTTCATTGCGAGGATGAAATTAAAGGCGGTATGGAACGATTAATTCCAATTATTGAGGGATATATTAAAATCTTAGCGGAAACTCTATTGCTCTTGCCTAATATTTTAGAAAAAATTAGTTTAAATTTTAAAGAAACTACATCAACTCTTAACAAAATTTTGAGATTAAAAAAATTTCCTGAAATTACATTTGATGAAGCCATTGACTCATTGATTAAAAACGGAAATAAAAAACTGGTTAATTTTACTAAATATGGACGCGATATTTCGTCAAAAGGAGAAATAAAATTAGCTGAAATTTTTAATTTTGAAATACCTTTTTGGGTGAAAAATTATGATCGCGATAGGGTGGCTTTTTACCAAAAAATAGATTCGAAAAATCCGAACAAAGTGATTAATGCCGATCTTATTTTCCCTCCGATAATTAAAGGCGCTTTTGGCGGAGAAATCGTTGGATGCGGGCAGAGACAAGATAAGGTTCAAGAAATTACAGACTCATTGTCCCGACAAAATATAAATTCTAAATCATATAAATGGTATATAAATTTACGAAAACTTCCTAATTATAAAATGACTTCTGGCTTTGGTTTGGGAATTGAAAGGTTTATCACTTGGTGTTTATGTCGCGACGATATTAAAAATGTAATTTTGTATCCAAGATTAAAAGATATTAAAACTTATCCTTAATTTAATTTCGCCTGAAATTTGTTAAAGAAAAATGCGGGCGTAGCTTAGTGGTTTAAAGCGCCTCCCTGTCACGGAGGAGACCGTGGGTTCAAATCCCATCGCCCGCGTCATAAGTTATAGCATTGGTCCGTGGGTTTCATCCTACGGATGATCACCCGCAGGGCGACAAATCCCATCGCCCGCGTCATAAGTTATAGCATTGGTCCGTGGGCTTCAGTCTCCGTGGGTTTCATCCTACGGATGATCACCCGCAGGGCGACAAATCCCATCGCCCGCGTCATAAGTTATAGCATTGGTCC
>JAHJSK010000040.1 GCA_018830365.1 Patescibacteria group bacterium
TGAATATTTTTTATTTAATAAAATTGCTATTTCATCACGTTCGCTTTTTAAAAGATGCGAGAACTTTTTTGTTTTATTTTTCATTTTTCTATCTTAACACTGTTCGGATTCAAATGCGACAGTAGGAATGAATGATGGAAAGGATTATGATTTATCTAAGCCATTCTTTGAACAATTTAAAAAATTATTAGAAAAAGTTCCTCAGCCAGCTACGACTCGCGATCCAAAAAGCGTAAATAGCGAATATAGTTCTTATGGAATTGAATTAAAAGACCGTTATTATATTTTTGGAGGAATGAAAGCAGAAAATATTTTTTATGGAAACTGGCCTGTTGAAACAAGAGACTCAATAGACGTTTTAGTCGCTTTAAATTCAGAATTCTGCTACGAGGTTGTTAGTATTACAAATTGCTATAATTGTAAATTTGCCTATTTTTCCAAATATTGTTTGGATAGCGTTTTTATTTATGATTGTCATAATTGTCAAAATTGTTTTGGTTGCGTTAATTTAAGAAATAAACAATATTGTTTTTTTAACGAGCCTTTGACAAAAGAAAAATATGAGAAAAAAATAAAAAGTATTAATTTGGGCAATAGAGAAATTCTTTTTGAATATCAAAAAGAATTTTTTAAACTTATTGAAATTTCACTGAAAAGAAATGTTTTTAATAAAAATACTCTAAATTCCATTGGCACGCTCTTAGAAAATTGCAAAAATTGTTTTCATTGTTTCTGGGCTAAAGATAGTGAAAATGTTCGTTTTTCTAATCTCTCCATAAACACAAAGGACTGCATGGATATACAGGGCGTTAACTCTAATAATTGTTATTTTAGCATTGTGATTATGGGAAGTCATATTTATTTCAGCGCAAATACTCGCGACCAATCTTTAGAAGTTGAATATTCAATAAATTGTCGAAATTGTTCTTATTGTTTTGGCTGTATCGGATTAAATAAAAAACAATTTTGTATTTTAAATAAACAATACTCAAAAGAGGAATATTATGAATTATTAGATAAAATTAAAACCAAAATGCTTAAAGATGAAGAATATGGCGAATTTTTTCCTCTTTCTTTTAGTCCTTTTGCTTATAATAGTTCAATGGCTCAAATTTCTTTTCCTTTAACAGAAGAAAAAGCTAAGGAAAAAGGATTAAATTGGGTTGAGCCGCCTTTTCCTAAATTTAGTGGAAAAATTTTAAAATCTTCAGAAGTTCCAAAAGATATCAAAGATGTTTCAGATGAAATTTTGAATTGCATTATTCTTTGTGAAAAAACAGGAAAACCTTTTAGAATTATTAAATCAGAATTAGAATTTTATAGAAAAAAAAATTTACCAATTCCTATTATTTGTCCAGCTGAAAGATTACTACAACGTTTTAGTTGGGTTGGATTTTTAAATTTTGAAGAAACTTTTTGCAGTAAATGCAAAACAAAAATCCCAGTTAATTATAGGGGAAATTTTAAAAAAAATATTTATTGCGAAGCGTGCTACCTTAGGGAAGTAGCGTAAGATTTTGACATTTTAGTTTTAATTGAATAAAATAGAGCATATGAACAAAACAACTGTGCAGGAAAAAATTTTTAGATTGCAAGGAGAATTAGAATTTATCAAACAGGCTTTTAGAGAAAAACCGGATTTTGATGTTGATGAAAAAATTTGGAAAGAAATTAAACCAACAGCAAAAAAGATAAGAAAAAAACTATATCAAAGCCGTTATGGTAAAAAATAGAGTATTTTTAGATAGTAGCGTTATAATCTCCGCCCTTCTTTCTTCGGAGGGCGGTTCTTTTCATATTCTTTATTACTTTAAAAATGTATTTGAATTTCAAATTAACGAATATGTTTTCGATGAAGTCCTAAATGTTTTAGATGAAAAGTTTTCAGATAACCCGCAATTAAAGAATAAATTTTTCACATTGATTGGCTTAATGTCTGTTAGGGTTTTACCTGATGTTTCAAAGAGCGAGGTCAAATTTTTAGAAAAATTTTTATCAAAAGAAGACGCTCCAATTTTGGCTGCTGCTTTAAAATACAGTTCTTATCTTCTCACTTTAGATAATGATTTTTTGACTGATTTAGTTTTAAAGTTTGCATCCAATAAAAACTTATCTATTCTCAAACCAAAAGAATTTATTCAGATTTTTAGAAATTTAAAGTCAAGATAATTATGATTACTAAAATAAAACAATACTAAAATTGTCAGCGAAATATTATTTTTAATTATGTCTGAATTTAAAATTCGTAAATTTAAATTAGCTTCGCCTCCCATGGAATTGCCTGTCTATGGCAAAGTAAATTCCAAGGATTGTTCTTTTTTTGGCCGAACTAATTACGAAGCGGCTTTTGAAGAAAAAAAATTTATTTTTGGCATTAAAAGAGCTGACAGACGGCGACATATTTATGTGATCGGGAAAAGCGGCACAGGGAAGAGCAAGCTTTTGGAGCTTTTAATTCGCCAAGACATTGCCCATGGTTACGGAGTTTGTTTGATAGACCCTCATGGCGATTTAATTGAAAATATTCTGGACTTTATTCCCGAGAATAGAGTAGATGATGTGGTGTTGATTGACCCTTCAGACATAAATTGGCCAGTGTCTTTTAATCCTTTAAAAAATGTCAGCATAGAGTTGAAACATCAGGTTGCTCAGGAATTAATTGAGGTTTTAAAAAAGCAATTTGGCGCTAATTGGACGCCGCGACTGGAGCATGTTTTTCGTTTTACTTGTTTAGCTCTTTTAGATTATCCTCGCGCCACGATGCGAGGAATGATTTTAATGCTTACAGACAGAAATTATCGTCAAAAAGTTGTTAATTATATTGAGGATGATATGGTCAAGAGATTTTGGGCAATTGAATTTTCTGATTGGTCGGCAAAATTTGACAGCGAAGCCATTATTCCTTTGGTGAACAAACTGGGACAATTTCTCTCCAATCCTTTGTTGCGAAATATTTTTGGCCAAGAAGAAAACAAGATTGATCTCGTTGAAATTATGAATAGCCAAAAAATTCTTTTAATTAATTTAGCCAAAGGAAAATTGGGCGAAGAAAATTCCAGTTTTTTTGGCTCAATGTTTGTTACCAAGATTTATCAAACAGGAATGGCAAGAGCAACAATAAAAGAAGAGGAAAGAAAAGATTTTTATCTTTATGTGGACGAGTTTCATAATTTAATCACCACTACTTTTGAAAATTTACTTACTGAATCAAGAAAATACGGGCTTTGTGTAACAGTGGCTCATCAATACATGGCTCAACTCCTTCCCGAGGTTTCGGCCACGGTTTTGGGGAATATCGGGACAATAATTGTTTTTCGGATAAGCGGCGACGATGCGGTTAAACTAACATCTGAAATGGCTCCTATTTTTAGAGCCGAAGATATGATTAATTTGGGAACCAGAGAATTTTTTATTAAAATGGCAATAGAAGGAGAGGTTTTTGACCCTTTTTCCGCTGAAACATTAGCGATATTGCCGGCAACCCAGTCCTCTTATAGAAAAGAAATAATTGAGCAAAGCCGGAGAAAATACAGTTTATCCTTGGCAGAAGTTAAACAAGCGGAAGAGAAAGCAAAAGAAACAGAAATGAGAGAGGCGAATAGAACTGAGCAAGAGAAGCAAATTGAACAGGAAGCAAAAGGAGAAGCAAGAGAAGACCCCGCTGCGCCTTTGTTGTAAAAACAAAAAATGTTGTTGGGATAAAAAAATTGTGTAAAGAAATTGTAAAATTTTTTAAAAAAAGGTATTGTTAAAATATATGGGGACATCGATCTAATTATATGAGCTATATGAGCAATAAAGATACAAATTTTTTTGCTGAAACTAATTTCCGAAATAAAAAACAAAAATTCGGGATCAAGCGAGGCGATCGGCGCCAACATATGTATGTTATTGGAAAAACAGGCGTGGGCAAGACTGTTTTGTTAAAAAATATGGCTTTGCAGGATATTGAAAATGGCGAAGGCGTGGCCATTATTGACCCTCACGGCGAATTTGTTGAAGAGGTATTGGACAAAATACCTTCTTACAGAATGAATGATGTTGTTTATTTTAATCCCGCTGACACAGAATATCCCATTAGTTTTAATATCTTGGATGTTCCTGACCTAAAATATAAACACTTGGTCGCTTCTGGCTTAATGGGCATTTTTACTAAAATTTGGGCTAATGTCTGGTCTCCAAGAATGGAATATATTCTTGATAATTGCATTTTAGCTCTTTTAGACACTCCTGGAACAACGCTTTTGGGAATTTTAAGAATTTTAGCTGACAACGAGTATCGGCAAAAAATTATTAACAATGTCCAAGACCCTGTGGTTAAGTCCTTTTGGCTTAATGAATACGCTAATTGGCCTGCTCAATATAAAAACGAAGCCATTGCTCCTATTCAAAATAAGGTTGGCCAGTTTCTTAATGTTTCTTTGGTCCGCAATATCGTTGGCCAGCCAAAAAGCACTATTAATGTTTCCGAAATAATGGATAGCCAGAAAATTCTTTTAGTAAATGTTTCCAAAGGAAAAGTGGGAGAAGATAATTCAGCTCTTTTGGGAGCGATGATAATTACCAAGATTCAATTAGCAGCTATGGAGCGGGTAAGAATAGCCGAAGAAAAAAGAAAAGATTTTTATTTATATGTTGACGAGTTTCAAAATTTTGTTACCGAGTCCTTTGCTAATATTCTTTCCGAGGCCAGAAAATACCGGTTAAATCTTATTGTCGCGCATCAATATATTGGCCAATTAATAACCACTGAATCCACAGAAAAAGTAAGGGATGCTGTTTTTGGCAATGCAGGCACTTTGATAATTTTTAGAGTGGGCGCGACTGACGCTGAATTTTTGGAAAGAGAATTTGCTCCAACATTTATAATACAGGACTTAGTTAATTTGCCTAATTATAATATTTATTTAAAAATGATGATTGAAGGCATTACTTCCCAGCCTTTTTCCGCGGCAACTCTTCCCGCAATGATTATTGGAGACGGAAAAAACAATCGGGAAAAAATAATTTATCTTTCCAGAGAAAAATATGCAAGACCCAAAAAAGAAGTGGAAGAAAGAATCACTAATTGGGCAAAAGGATTAGAGGCCGGAATTTTAGCATCGCCTCGGCAATCTCCTTCTGGGCTATATGACGCTAATTGTTCTTTATGCAAAAAACCAACAAAAGTAGTTTTTCCTCCTGATGGCAAAAGGCCTGTTTATTGTAAACCCTGCTTGAAAAAAGTAGAGGAGCAAGAAAAAATGGCGGGCGCATTGCCCGGCGCGGAAAAACAAAAAAAAATACCTGACGCAGAGGAGCAAAAAAAAATGCCTTTTTCCTCTCCTGTTTTTCCAAAAAAAACAGAAGATTTTAACGAGTTGGAAAAATTAGGCATTGAATTTAGCTCTCCTGACGCTGTTATTCCCGCAAAAAGAAATGAAATTTATCCAACAGAAATTGAAAAGAATCCCATTGAAGAGCTTCGTCCTCCATATGGCGGTATTAAACCTTTGCCAATCTTAAGCGAGGACACTCATCAATTGAAACCAGAGGGCATTTCTGGCGGCGCAAAAAAAGAAATTCCTTCTGCCCCATCTTTAGAAGAGCTTCTTTCAAGAGACCCAATTTCTTTTAATCCCAAAAAGGAAGAAAAAAACAAGCAAGGGAGCGATAAAAAAGACGATGATGATGGCGACAAGGAAGAATTAAAGCAGGCATTAAGACAAGCGTTAATTGAAGAAAAGAAAAAAGACCAAATCGGATTTTAGGTAAAAAAATAAATTGATTTTATATTATGTCAAAAAATATCAGTTATTTATTTGTTTTACTTGCTGCGCTGTTATGGGGGTCAATCGCCGCTATAGGTAAGCTGTTGTTGGCTGATTTAGATAATTTTCAAATTTTGTTTTTTACCATTTTTTTTGCATTTATTAGCCTATTTTTTATTGTGTTTTTTCAAAAAAAAATATCAATTATTAAAAGCTACACAAAAAGGGATTATCTAACTTTTGCATGGATGGGCTTTTTGGGCATCTTTTTTTACCCTTTCTTTTTTTACAGCGCATTGCAATTACTTTCGGCCCAAGAGGCGTTTATTATAAATTATTTATGGCCGATAATGGTTGTGGTATTTACTGTTTTGATTTTAAAAGAAAAAATGACTTTAAAAAAAATTGTGGGAATAATTTGCTCATTTGTAGGCGTAATAATCGTCATCACAAAGGGTGATTTTTCGAGTTTGCAATTTGGCAGCACAACAGGAATTTTATTTGCTATTACTGGAGCCATTGCTTATAGTCTATTTTCTGTGTTTGATAAAAAACAAAATTACGAAAAATTTACCAGCATGATGTTTTATTATCTCTTTTCCTTTTTTTGCGCGCTAATTGCTGTTTTGTTTTTTTCAAAAATACCAATGATTTCTACATATCAACTTATTGGCCTGATTTGGCTCGGAGTTTTTGTTAACGGGCTTGCTCTTGCATTCTGGTTTTTTGCGCTTAAATATGGGGACGCAATAAAAATGTCAAATATGATTTTTCTCACTCCTTTTATTTCATTGGTTTATGTTCATTTTTTGGTTGGAGAGAAAATCCTTGCATCTTCAGTTATTGGGCTTATGGTTATAGTGACTGGGATTGTGATACAATCAATAGGAAAGAATTTGCCGTCAAAAAAATTGGAGATCCATTAAAAATTAAAACTATGTTATCCATCAAAGATTACAATTTTAAAGATAAAAAAGTTCTTGTGCGGTGCGATTTTAATGTGCCAATGGAAGACAACAAAATAATGGATGATTTTAGAATACAAAAAATTTTACCAACTATTAAATATCTAAAAAATGCCGGAGCAAAAATAATTTTATTAAGTCATTTGGGGAGACCTGATAATAAAAATCAAAAATTTGGTCTAAAACCAATAATTTCTAAATTAGAAGAATTTTTAAAACAGCCAATAAAATTTTCCAATGAAACCGTGGGAGGAAAAGCGAAAAAAGAAACTGAAAAATTAAAAACAGGAGAAATTTTGCTTTTGGAAAATTTAAGATTTTACAAAGGAGAAGAAGAAAATGATGAAAAGTTTGCTAAATCATTGGCAGAGCTTGGCGAGGCATATGTTAATGACGCCTTTGCTGTCTGCCATAGAAACCATGCTTCCATAGTCGCTCTCCCTCGTCTTCTGCCTCATTTTGCGGGCTTGCAATTAGAAAAAGAAGTTGAGTCCTTGCTTCGCATTTCCAAAACACCAAAAAAACCGCTTACTGTCATTATTGGCGGGGCGGAAATTGAATCCGAGATTAAAGCCATTGAAAAATTTTTAGAATTTAGCGACCATATTCTTTTTGGAGGCAGGGTGGCAAATATTCTTTTAAGAGTAAAAGGAATTTGTATTGGCAAGCCCTGGCCAAAAAACGAGGTTTGCGAGCTCATTAAAAAAATGGATTTAACCGCAAACAAAATTCATTTACCTGTTGATGTTTTAGCTTCTCCGGATAAGAGCGGCCAAGTATATATCAGAGAGAGTGGAGCAGGCAGTGTTAGAAAAGAAGAAGAAGCTCTTGATATTGGTAAAGAAACAATAGCAATGTTTTCTGAAATCATTAAAAATTCTCAAACCATATTTTGGTCAGGCGGTTTGGGTTATTTTGAAAATGAGAAATTTAGCCACGGGACAATAGAAATAGCCAAAGTAATTGCTCAAAAAAACGATTGCTTTAAGGTGGCTGGCGGAGGCGACACAGTTAGGGTTTTAAGAGAATGCAATGTTTTGGATAAATTTTCTTTTGTTTCCACCGGAGGCACGGCAATGTTATCTTTTTTAGCCGGAGAAAAATTGCCCGGATTAGAAGCGTTAGATTAGACACTTTAAACCCGAAATCTATGAAACGCTACGCGGAAAAGAGTTTTGAATGACAAACCCGCCTACCGCAGGCAGGCCCGCCTACCGCAGGCAGGTCCGCCCGCCCATCCCCATTCATTCAAAACTCTTTTCCGCTTCGCGCCGCTTAGCGGGGCTTTGTTTGATAATTTTCTATTTCAAAATGAATAACCCCACCGCGAGCGGTGGGGTAAAATTTCTTAGAAATTTATGAAAATAATTTCATGGAATGTTAATGGTATTCGATCGGCGATCGCGCAAGATTTTTGGGACCAAATTAAAGCGACCAAAGCTGACATTGTTTGCTTGCAAGAACTAAAAATTGATCAGGGTTCTTTTACTAATATTAAAATTATTGATGGCTATGAGACCATTTGCAATCACGCGGAGAAAAAAGGTTATTCTGGGGTAGCGGTAATTTTCAAGAAAAATTTCAAGCCCAAAATCAAAATGACAAAACAGGGAGATAAAAGATTTGACAATGAAGGAAGATATTTAGAGCTCGACTTTGGCGATTTTATTTTAATAAATATCTATTTGCCCCATGGTGGCAGACAAAAAGAAAATTTAGGATACAAGCTTTCGGTTTATGAAAAATTAATTACTAAGCTGGATAAATTAAAAAATAATAAGGTCGTGGCCATCGGCGATTTTAATATCGCTCATGCTGAATTGGACTTGGCGAGACCGAAAAACAACAAAAATAATATTATGTTTACCGTGGAAGAGCGGGCACAAATTGGTAAAATTATTAGACTGGGTTACACTGATACCTTCCGCCAATTTTTCAAAGAAGGCGGTCATTATACTTGGTGACCGTGGATGGCGAATTGCCGGGGAAGAAATTTGGGGTGGCGGATTGATTATGCATTTGTTAGCGAGAAATTGAAATCAAAACTTGAGAGTGGATTTATTTTAGAAAAAATCACTGGCTCTGACCATTGTCCAATTGGGATTAAGTTCAATTAAGAAAAATCCAATTTTAGACCCCCGACCCGCTTACCTTAAATTATGAAGCCGTGGATTTTTATGTTATGTTAAAATTGTATTAAAAATTTAGTTTTTGGGAATAAAAATAATATGCTCAACAAAGAAACAAAAGAAATAAAAATAAAACAAGAAAATGCAATTTATGTTTTTATTGATGCGTCAAATGTTTGGAATGCGGTTAAATCGGTAAAAAAGTTTATTGAA
>JAHJSK010000041.1 GCA_018830365.1 Patescibacteria group bacterium
ACTCACTTTTGCTTTGCGTTTTGGCTCTTTCTCGTCCGGCTCGATCTTTATTCCGAGACCTTTTAAAAGTCCAATTATCTGTTCCATCTTTTCCATAATTTCACCTCCTTCCATATTTATGATTTATGCATTGTGAAAAAAATAAAATTTTCCTTCAATGCAATTTTCAATATGTTGCCTCAATTATAACAAAGCTTTTTTAATTGTCAAATTTTTCCAATGCAACCATTCACGCATTTAAGGTGCCCAGATATGCAATTTTTCTCGGAGAGAAAAATTGCACTGGCGAGACGCGGCAATAGGATGATTGAACAATTCCATAGAATTGTTCAATGCCTACTACTTCAAAATAAACCCCTCACCTTTTTTAATTTTAAAAAAGGTGAGGGGTAAACACTTTCCGATACATGACAAGAGATAGCATTACAGAGGGTAGCCCTCTGGAAAACACCTATTTCTTATTCTCTTATTCGCACGAATTAAATAAGAGAATAAAAAAACTTAATTAAAATCTTGTCCGTTAAAACTACGATCGTCTGAATAAGAAAATTTTACGGAGGTCTGACCTCCGTAAACTTTCCCACCACCAAAGTTAATGATAAAATTAATCTGCCATAAATCTGCCGGATATCGGGTCTCTGATAATCTATTTAAGATCTCTCTATTTTGCTAAAAAAGAACACAAATGTTAAACTACAATTACGAAATGGAAAATTATTAAAGCGAGCTTCCGCCTTGACAAAACAAATGCCAAAAACACACTTGAATGTCTTGGGGTGTATTATTAAAAAATTAATTAAAACCTTGAATTACGAAATGCAAGATTTCAAGAGGCCCGACCTCTCTAACTTTCAACTTTCAACTTTCAATTATTAAGAGGTCGGGTCTCTCCACACTTAAAGCATTTCGTAATTCAAGGAATTAAAAACAATTTTATGTTTTACAAAGGATTAAACGAAAAAGAGGTTTTAGAATTAAGAAAAAAATTCGGAGAAAATTTGATTTTAGCCAAGAAAGAGACGCCTTGGTTTTTTATTTTATTATCTCAATTAAAAAGTCCTTTAATTTATATAATAATTTTGGTTGGCTTAATTTCTTTGTTGCTTCAAAAATATGCTGACGCTGTGTTGATTGTTTTTGTGGTCGTGTTGAATACTTTAATGGGTTTTTTTCAAGAACATAAAGCCCAAAAAACTTTATTTGCGCTTAAAAAAATTTTGAAACCAGAAGTCATTGTTTTGCGCGATGGCAAAAGAAAAAAAATTGAGACAAAAGAATTAGTGCCAACTGATTTAGTTATTTTGGGATCTGGGGACAAAGTGCCGGCTGATGGAAATCTAATTGAAGGAACAAATCTGTTGGTTCAGGAGGCGATTTTAACAGGAGAGGAAGAAGCGATTTCCAAAACAACAATTGAAGGAAAAAATTCTCTTTTTATGGGCACAACTATAATTTCCGGCAGAGGGATAATGAGAGTTGAAAAAATTGGTTTAGAAACAGCTATTGGAAAAATCGGGCAGAGCTTGACTGAAATAAAAACAGAAAAAACACCGCTTCAAATAAAATTGGAAGAGCTCTCTAAAAATTTAGCGCAGATTATTCTAATAGTTTGCTTGTTCATTTTTGTAATCGGACTGTTTTACCAAAAAAACATTTTGGAAACATTCGGATTTTCCATTATTTTGGCAGTCGCGGCCCTACCCGAAGGATTGCCTGTTGCCGTTACTGTTATTTTAACATTAGGAATGAAAAGGATTTTAAAAAAGAAAGGATTGGTTAAAGAATTAGTTTCAATAGAAACATTGGGCTTAACTTCTGTAATTTGCGTAGACAAAACAGGCACATTAACTCAAGGAAAAATGCAAGTGGACAAAACCGATTTTTTAGATAGAAATAAATCCTTACTCGCTTTGGCTTTGGTTAATGACCAAAGAACGAATTTAGAAACAGCAATTTGGGGTTATTTAAAAACGCAAGAAAATTTTAACGCTCAAGAAGTTTTCAATACAACAAAAAGAATTTACGAAGAACCCTTTGACAGCGAGAAAAAATATGTATTAACCATAAATGAAATTGAAGGAAAAGAAAACGCTTTTATGTTAGGCGCGCCGGAAATTATTTTGTTGTTTTGCGATATGTCAAACGAAGAAAAAAATGATATTTTAATCAAAATAGAAAATTGGGCAGACAAAGGATTAAAAGTTTTGGGAATAGCTTTTAAAAATAACGGCAATTTAAAAGAAAAAAAAGAATTTTTATGGCTAGGTTTAGTTGGCATTGAAGACCCGATCAGGGAAGAAGCAAAAGAAGCAATCTTAATTGTTAAATCAGCTGGCATTAAGGTGAAAATAATTACTGGCGACTACAGAAAAACAGCCGAAAGAATTGCTTCTAATCTCGGATTTAAATTAGAACCAAAAAACATATTAGAAGGACAGGAGCTGGAAATTATTTCAGAACAAGAATTGAAAAATAGAATAGACGATATTCTTTTATTTACCAGAGTCACGCCTTTTCAAAAACAAAAAATTATCAAAGCGCTTCAGGAAAAAGGAGAAATAGTGGCAATGACTGGCGACGGAGTCAATGACGCGCCAGCATTGAAAAAAGCCGACATTGGAGTGGCAATGGGAACAGCGTCTGATGTGGCAAAAGAAGCCAGCGATTTAATTTTACTGGATAACAATTTTAAAACCATTGCGGCGGCTGTGGAAGAAGGGCGATTGATTTTTTCCAACATTAAAAAAGTTGTAATTTACGCTCTTTCTAATTCTTTTATTGAAATTTTTTTGATTTTCGGAGCTCTTATCTTAAACTTGCCTTACCCTTTAACCATTGCCCAAATTTTATGGATTCATATTATCTGCGACGGACCGCCTGGCATTGTTTTGGGTTTTGAACCAAAAGAAAAAGATATTATGAAAGAAAAACCGAAAAATCTTCAAAAAGAAAGCATTTTGCCCGGCTCAATGAAATTTTTAATTTTTGCTATCAGTTTAACTATCGGTCTTTTGTGTTTGTTTTTCTTTTGGTATATTTTGAAAAAAAATAACGATCTCACCCTTGCCAGAACTATTGTTTTTGCCACCGTGGCGACCGTTAATTTAATTTATATTTTTTCTTTTAAAAATTTAAAAAAATCCGTTTTCAGAGCTGAAAATTTTTTTCATAACAAATTTTTGTTTTTAGCAGTGGCTTGCGGATTTTTACTTATCTTTGTTGCTATTTACTCCCCTGCTTTAAACAAAATTTTGGACACCCAACCCTTAAATCCTTTTTATTGGTTATTGATTTTTGGAGTGGGAGCGCTCACTGTTCTTTTAACCGAAACAATTAAATTTTTGTTTAATTCCAAAAAAATTTAAAATGCTTTGTTAAATTATTTGACACGCGCTTAAAACAAATTTTGATAATTGCAGTTGTAGAATTTTTTTAAACCATTATAATATCTCAAGACAGTATCTGTTGTTCATTTGCGATTGCAAAACATTTTATCATATCGGAAAGTATTTATCCCTCACCTTTTTTCCGAAGGGAAAAAGGTGAGGGATTTATCTTGAAAGCAAATAGATGCTTGAGCAAATCGAATCCCATTGCTGCGCTGTGCCAGTGCCCCGCTAAGGGGCATATCTGGTCTCGCCAGTGCAATTTTTCTCGGAGAGAAAAATTGCATATCTGGAAAATTTCATCTATTCCATAATTAAAATTGGGCGCGTAGTTCATCGGTAGAACGCTTCTCTGACCTGCCCGCCGAACAAACCGAAATTTTGGGTGAGTAGTTCACTGGTAGAACGCTTCTCTGACCCTGCGCCAAAATTTTGGGTGACTAGTTCATCGGTAGAACGCTTCTCTGATAAAGAAGAGGTGGATGGTTCGACTCCATCGTCACCCACAACCCAAAATTTGGCACGGGCGCAGTAAAGAAGCATGCCCCGCACCCGAACTTTGTTCTGGTGCGGGGAGGTCGGAGGTTCGATTCCTCCCTCACCCACTCAAATTAAACCAGTTCAAACTTTCTCTATCATTTTACCAAATTTTATTCATAGATCAAAGAAAAGAAATCTCAAAAGATAAGGCTCGGTAGGCGGGGCTTCGCCCGCCTACCGAAAAGCCTACCTTCGGCGGAAAAATCAAAAATTCTGATTTTCTTTCACTTTTAAGGGTAAAATCCACATTGAGGATTTTTATCTTTGTTTCTAAAACTGGTTTAGGCGATATGGTAAAAACAAATTTTTTTCTGATCTTACTTCCATCTATTATTTTGACAAACAAATTAGTAGTGTTTTTAGAAAAAAAATTCTTCGTCGTATAGTTAAAAATTAAAATCTACGTTAATATCAATAAAGTATTTTCCAAGGTAAACTTTCGGATTACTAAAACATGTCGCGGCAATATGATAATGTCCTAGTTGAGCAATTTAGAAATGTCCTACCTTAACAATTTTGTGTCATAATTTTCTTAGAGCAAAAGGTCGAAATAATTAAGCGAACGATTTAATCAACCTAAGAAAATATTATGACT
>JAHJSK010000042.1 GCA_018830365.1 Patescibacteria group bacterium
AGTCATAATATTTTCTTAGGTTGATTAAATCGTTCGCTTAATTATTTCGACCTTTTGCTCTAAGAAAATTATGACACAAAATTGTTAAGGTAGGACATTTCTAAATTGCTCAACTAGGACATTATCATATTGCCGCGACAGGTATGCTGATTAGGGTTGACATACTATCTGTGGATTTGATAGAATAAATTTTGTAAAAAATTGCTATTTTATTTTTTTTGTTATACAATTACAATTATAACAAAATAAAAAAAAGACAAACAGATAAGTTTAAAAAATATTCACCCGCCTAAATTTTTAGTCTTTAAAAATTTTAAAAAAATTTTGGCGGGTAAAGGTCGGATCCATTTAAAATAAATTGAATGGTAAAAAATTAAACAAATTTCCTTGAATAAAATTAAAAAATTCATTGAACCTTGTTTGACATTTTATTTTTTTAGAATAAAATATAATACAAAATAAAATTATGGCTGAAAAATTTGAAAGAGTAAAACCGCATTTAAATATCGGCACAATTGGTCATGTTGACCACGGAAAAACCACCTTAACCGCGGCTATTTTGAAATACACGGGGTTAAAAGGATTGAGGGCCTCAAAAAAATCTATTGATGAGATTGATTCAGCTCCTGAAGAAAAGGCGCGTGGAGTAACAATAAATATTTGCCACACAGAACTTGAAACCGCAAACAGACATTACGCTTTGATTGATTGCCCTGGCCACGCTGATTATATTAAAAATATGATCACGGGCGCGGCTCAAATGGATGGCGCTATTTTAGTTGTTGCGGCTTCAGATGGTCCAATGCCTCAAACACGGGAACACATTCTTTTAGCAAGACAAGTTGGGTTGCCGTTTTTGGTTGTTTTTTTGAACAAATGCGATCAAGTAGACGACCCGGAAATGATTGGTCTTGTTGAAGAAGAAATAAGAGAGCTTTTGGAAAAATATGGATTTCCAGGCAAAGAAGTTCCGATTGTAAGAGGTTCAGCGTTGAAAGCATTAGAAGCCACTTCCATAGAAGACGCGGCTGTTCAACCTATTGAGGAATTGTTGACCAAAGTTGACGCATATTTTCCAGAGCCAGTCAGGGTCTTGGACAAACCATTTTTAATGCCTATTGAAGATGTTTTTTCCATTGAAGGAAGGGGAACCGTGGCCACTGGAAGAGTGGAAAGGGGAATAGTTAAATCAGGAGAAGAAATTGAAATAATTGGCTTAAAAGAGAGTCAAAAAACAGTGGTTATCAGCGTAGAAATGTTTAATAAGTCATTAGATGAAGCAAGAGCAGGCGACAATGTGGGCATTTTGCTTCGTGGTTTAAAAAAGGAAGACATTGAAAGGGGACAGGTTATTTGCAAGCCAGGAACAATCACTCCTCATACGGAATTTGAAGCGGAAATCTACATTTTAACCAAAGAAGAGGGCGGCCGACACACACCTTTTTTCACTGGGTACAAGCCGCAATTCTTTATTAGAACATGCGACATTACTGGAGATGTTGCGCTTCCAGCTGGTGTGGAAATGGTGATGCCTGGGGACACGGTTAATGTTAAGATTAAATTAATAGCTCCTGTGGCTCTGGAAGAAAAACAGAAATTTGCTATTAGGGAAGGAGGAAAAACAGTTGGAGCAGGAGCAGTGGTTAAAATAGAGAAATAGAGGGTTAAAATATAAAGATAACCCTATATAATCTGTGCTCGCCCACCTAAATTTTCGGAAAAATTTTGGTGGGCTCGCTCGTCCCGCTTAGCGGGATCTCGCTTCGCTTGATTATAATTAATAGAAATAAAATGGAGGAGACAAAAAAAATAAAAACAAGCTCCATAAAAGAAAAAACTTCTGATGGAGCGAAGAGGAAAAAAGAGAAAGAAGAAGAGAGAGCTCAATTGCGGCTCAAGCTTCGTTCTTATGACAGCAAAGTAATGGATAAAAGTTGCCATCAGATTGTTGAAATGGCAGATAGGTCAGGAGTTAGAATTGTCGGACCTGTTCCCATGCCTACTGAATTTCATCGCTACACAGTAAATCGTTCAACTTTTGTGCATAAAAATGCTAGGGAGCAATTTGAGATGAGATTTCATAAACGGCTGATTGAGGTTATGAATCCTAATCAAAAATTTATGGATTTTTTGAGAGAGCTAACATTGCCCACAGGTGTGGACATTGAAGTTAAGGCGATTTAGTTGGTCCCGCTATGCGGGATAGTTGGTAGTTTTACTCACTACTCACTACTATCAAGAGGATAGAAATGCCGGGGACTAAATCCCGGCATTTCTTTGTCCAAATGATTATTAAATTCCGTGTTCTTCCGCGAAATCTTCGCAGATTTACATAGATAATTACACGGAATAATACAAGTTATAAGAATTTTGCAACTTAAAATAAGTAAAATATATGAAATTTTTATTAGGAAAAAAATTGGAAATGAGTCAGATTTTTAATGACAAAACCGTGGTGCCCATAACTTTAATTTCGGCAGGACCTTGTTTTGTTACACAAGTAAAGACAAAAGAAAAAGATAAATATCAATCTGTTCAGATTGGTTTTGAAAAATTGGATCCAAAAAAAGTAAAAAAATCTCAAAAAAATAAAGAGTTTAGATATTTAAAAGAATTTAAAATTGATGATTTGGAAATCGCGGATTATGAATTGGGAAAAAAAATTGATGTTGCGACATTTAAAGAAGGAGACAGAGTAAAAATTTCCGGGATCAACAAGGGAAAAGGATTTCAAGGCGCGGTAAAAAAATGGGGTTTTTCAGGGAGAAATGCCACTCATGGCGTAAAACACGAACATCGAACATTGGGTTCGGTCGGCGCTACTGGCCCGCAAAAAGTTTTTAAAGGAAAAAAAATGCATGGAAGAATGGGCAATAAAAGAGTAACAATAAAAAATTTGGAAATAGTTAAAATTGATTTAAAAAATAATTTAATTGCCGTCAAAGGCGCTGTGCCCGGGAGAAGGGACACTCTTTTGGAAATTTCTAATTCTCAAATGTCCAATGTCTAAATTTTTGATTATTAGAATTTAGGCATTTGACCTTTTATTGGGGTTTAGGTGAATTAGGTGAATTGGGACTTATTGAATGAATTTACATTTATGTTTGTTCTTGTTGCTCAATTGGTTTTAATATGTAGCGCCATAGGAATGATAGTAATTATTATTCGCATGGTTCCTGTTTTGAAAAATTTGCCGGCATCTCTCTGCCAAAAGCAGTGGAGCAAAAACATTGTTTCGGAAAAAAAATTTTCCTTGTTTTTAATTTTAAGAGTATTTAAAGAAAAAATCAAAAAAAATTTTCTTATTTTTTTTGATTTTTTTTCTGCAGGATTTAAAAAGTTGTATTTTTTAAAAAATTTTTTTGTAAAAATAAAAATATACGGATTTATGACCGCGACGCTATGTATTTTTAAAACTTTGCGAGATTATATATTTTTATTTTACAAAAACCTTATAAAATTTTGTGGTCTATGCATTTTTTCTTTGTCGCAACTTTGGTCTCGGCTTTGGCAAAATAAAAGAACTGGCACTAATTCATGGGTTCATGTCCGTGAAATTTTGCCCAAAAATATAAAATCAATTTCGGTTAGTTCGCCCCACTTAGCGTGGCTTCGCTTAATAATCAAAAATTTAAATTTTCCAAAAAATTTTTTTCTAAAATTTAAAAAACCAAAACAAGAATGCGTGAATGAAAAAACAAAACTTTCCAAAAATTACTGGAGTAGAATTAAAAAAGGTCTAAAAATGTCAAAGTGATTTATTTTCAAACGAAGCCCCGCTAATTGGGGAAATGGTGGGACGAGCGAGTGCCGATAATAAAATTAAAAATGTTTTAATTTTAAAATTTTAACATTTTACATTGTCATTCCCGCCTGCATCGCTATGCAAAGCGTTGCAGGCGGGCAAAGCGTTGCAGGCGGGGCAACACTTTTGTTCCGATATTCTTCTCGACTAAAGTTGGGATTAGCATATCGCGAGCCCTCAATTTTGTTTAAAAATTTGCCGAGATAGCTCAGCGGTAGACCTGCCCGCATCGGCTTACGCCGAAGGCGTTGCAGGTAGACCTGCCCGCATCGGCTTACGCCGAAGGCGTTGCAGGCGGGCCTGCCCGCATCGGCTTACGCCGAAGGCGTTGCAGGCGGGCCTGCCCGCATCGGCTTACGCCGAAGGCGTTGCAGGCGGGCCTGCCCGCCATAGCCTGAGCCCCTTTAGTTCAGTGGCAGAACAGTGGTTTTGTAAACCACATACGTCAGTTCGATTCTGGCAGGGGGCTTTGGCGATGGCAGGCGGGGCAACTGTTTTGTAAACAGTAGGTCGCGAGTTCAAATCTCGCTCTCGGCTCAGATGCGTAAATTTTTACAAAATCGGGATAAAGTGAAGGTCCTCGGTTCAAATCCAAGAGATGGCTCAAGCAATTTTTATCAAGGTACGGCTTTGGTAAAACTACTTTAAGTTGGGATTACTAGAGATTGCCAAAAATTTGATCTCTGGTAGATTGTTCTGTTATCGCCCTGATGAAAAGTTTTACAGAGGTCAGCTCTTCGTAAACTTCACTTTTGTTTTTAGGTAATTAATAATGTATCGTAGCCAGACGGAGATACATTATTAATTCTGTCGGGGGTACATTGTTTTTTGTTTTTTAAAGATTTTTAATCAAACCATACAGAGCCCTATAAAGCTCCATGAAAAATCCTGTCGGTAATCCAAGCGATCGCTTGTTTAACCGACAGGATTTTGGATGAGTTGAGTTGATGCGCGAATTTTTAATCAATATGTCTAAAGCATATAACCAATTAACCAAAAACATTCTTTTATCTATCGCTATGATAGGAGTTGTTGCGATTAGCGCGACCTCTCCTTTTTTCCTTTTGAATTTAGCAAAGGTTGTTGCTCGGAATAAAAAATATTTCGGAAAAAATTTTAAGAAAGATTTTGACGAAAAAGAAATTGAAAGAAAAATTTCCAAAACTCTTTATGATCTCAAAAAAAATAAATTAATAGTTATA